>VXRC01000038.1 GCA_009838645.1 Gemmatimonadota bacterium
GGTGTAGATCTCGTCTCCCCAGATCATCGCCTTCTCGCAGGCCGTCTTCCAGTCTCCGGGATCGTGTCCTTCGTCCTCCAGCTTCTTGACGCGCTGCTTGAAGAAGGGGTAGTCGTTGTCCTTGTTGAACGTGACGCAGGGGCTGAATACGTCGATCAGCGCAAAGCCGCGGTGCTGGACGGCCTGTTCGATGAGCCCGGTCAGATGGCGGGCGTCGCCGCTGAAGGCCCGGGCTACAAAGGTCGCGCCGTTCATGATCGCCGCCGTGATGGGGTTTATCGGCGCTTCCACGCTGCCGAAGGGCGTGCTCTTGGTCCGCATGTCGATACTGCTGGTAGGGGATACCTGTCCCGTGGTCAAACCATAGATCTGGTTGTCCATGACGATATAGGTCAGATCGACGTTCCGCCTCGCCGTGTGGGTGAAATGGTTCCCGCCGATCCCGTAGCCGTCGCCGTCTCCCCCCGTGACGAACACGGTGAGTTCGTGGTTAGCCATCTGCGCGCCCGTGGCCACGGCCAGGGCACGTCCGTGCAGCGTATGCATGCCGTAGGAGTTGAAGAACCCCGGGAAATTCGAGGAGCAGCCGATCCCGCTGATCGTGAGGATCTCATGGGGCCGGAGTCCCAGGTTCACGCAGGCCCGCTGCAGGCTGCTCAGCACGCCGAAATCGCCGCATCCGGGACACCAGTCCGGATCCACCTTGCCCTTGAAGTCCTTCGCTTTCAATGGCGCTACCGGTTTCGCTTCCACTTCCTCGCGTGGTAAAGTTTCCACTGACATGTTGAAGACTCCTTAGACGATGACTTCTTGATAGGGCACGAAGATGTCCGTCGTTCCGGCCAGCAGCTCCCGGACGCCGTCCACGATATGATGGGGCATGAACGGCTCGCCGTCGTACTTCCGGATGTGGCCGTCGGCCGAAAGCCCGGTCTCGCTACGCAGGTACCGGTGGAACTGGCCGGAATGATTGTTCTCCACGATCACGGTCTTTTTCGCCTTGTCGAAAACTTCCTGGATGGCGTCCACGTGCAGGGGGACGATCCACTTGATCGGCAGGTGGTTTACGGCGACGCCATCGCGGTGCAGGATTTCCACCGCCTCCCTGATCACGCCGAGGGTCGATCCCCAGCCAATGAGCGTGATCACGGCATCTTCTGCGCTCGAACCCGAGAGTACCGGCGCATCGATGCGCTCCGCAACGTTCTTGAACTTGCGGGCCCGCTTTTCAACCATCTTGCGCCGCTTGTGGGGATTGGTGAACTCGTCGCTGACCAGGACGCCGTCTTCATCGTGTTCGTCGGTGGCCACCACGTGTGCGTATCCCTCCACGCCCGGCAGCGCGCGGGCAGAAATCCCAGTCTCCGTGTTCTCGTACCGCAGGTAACCGTTGCTCGGCGCGCCGATTAGCCCGTGTCCGTTGGAAAGTTGCGAACCCGTCGGGATGTCGCTCGCGCCGTTACTGGACTCGGTGATCAGCTCCCCCCGGTCTATTCCGGGTTGCATGTCGATGGCGTCCGGGTCGACGCTGAACGTGCCTTCGGAGATCAGCAGATCGGATATCACGATGCCCGGGCACTGGAATTGATCCACCAGGTTGAACAGTTCGGGTACGGTATTGAAGGCGTCCAGCGCATCGGTCGGCGCCACGATGAACCGCTCGAAATCGCCCTGGCTCGCGCCGAGAACCTGCCAGAGATCGCCCTGCTCCGTCTTGGTCGGTACGCCCGTGGATGGACCGGCGCGCTGCACGTCGATGAAGACGACCGGGATTTCCATCATGGCCGCGCTGCCCACGGCCTCGGTCATCAGCGCGAAGCCGCCGCCCGACGTGGCGCACATGGACCGGCAACCCACGTGGGCGGCGCCGATGGCCATGTTGGCCACGCCAATCTCGTCTTCGACCTGGCGCACCATGATGCCCAGTTCCCGCGCGTTCTGCGCCATCCAGTGGAGGACGCCCGTGGACGGGCTCATGGGATAGGCGCAATAGAACTTGACCCCGGCGGAGGCGCCGCCCATGGCCAGCGCGTCGTTGCCCGTCCATACGGCAAGCGGCTTGCCGCCGGAGGGCAGGGACTGCGCGAAGGGTTCGAAGTGCGCCGCGGCGTAGTCGTAACCCGCGCGGGCCACGCCCACGTTCTCGTCGACCACTTCCTGTCCCTTGCGCTGAAACTGCATGGTGATGATGTCTTCCAGAATCTGGAAGTCCACGTCGAGCAGGTAGAGGATCGTCCCGAGCGCCACGGTGTTCTGCACGAGCTTGTTGCGGTTGTTGTCGGTCAGTTCGTTGATGGGCAGCGGGCAGAGGTGCACGCCGTCCTCCGAGGTGCCGGGCGTGATCGTGTCGCTGTTGTAGAGGACCCGCGTGCCGGGTCCCATGAGGCCCAGGTGCCGGTCCATCGTGTCCTGGTTCAGGCAGACCAGCAGGTCGAGCTTGTCGCCGTGGTTGTGGACCGGATGATCGCTGATCCTCATCGTGAGGAAGATATGACCGCCCCGGATGATCGACTGGTAGGCATTGTAGGCGTTGAGATGCAGTCCGCGGCGAATGAATATCCGGGCGAGCACGTTGCCCGGTGTGGCGATACCCTGGCCCGCGGCGCCGCCTATGGCAATGGCAAAGTCGAATTGGTCAGAACTCATCGGATTCTCCTGTCTGTACATCACGGACAAGCTGATCTGCCGACGTGCGTACGCGTTTCTGTCAAGGTAGTACACAGCATAGTGGGAACCAACAAAATACACAGTCCCCGGTGGGGTGTCAACCATTCTATTCTTTTGTGGACGGAGACCGCCCGTTCGGTTTTCGCGGGAGACTAGGGTACGGCTTTCCGGCCTGGAATTTGAGCTTGACGCCGCGCCGGCGAAGATATATATATTCAGTGAGGGACCGGGAGACGACTCGCGGTTGACATCGTGCTTCGAGTCAGCATTTGTTGGCCGGTTTCCCGTTCTCCGCCTTTTTATTTTATATACGAGCCCCCGGTTTCGGCCGGGGGCTTGTGTTTTGATCCCTTCATATCGGCAACGGAACCCGAAAAACCGGTGCCCGGGGGAAGACCGGTTGACGCTGTCGTAATTACTGGATAATTATAGTAAGACAGATATTAAGTAAGACAGATATCAAATTGACCGGTAGACGCCGACAGCAAAGGTAGACGCTGACGGCGCATCGGAATGGCGTCTTGTGGGAGGAAGAATGGCCGGTACAATAGAGGAATGGGTAAACCGCGCCGAAACGAAAATCGCTGGCGGCGGGGGAGTATCACTCGAGGATCTCGAAGCGCTGAAGGCGATGACGGGTGAACCCCGGCAGCACCTGCTGTAAATCTGGGCGAACGCGGACCAGATCACGGCCGACGTGATCTCCTGGAACTATTTCGGACCCTTTGACGCCGAGTACCAGTTCGATCCCCGCCACGAATGTCCCTACTGTAACATCAAGGAGGCCCTGGCGGACGGCTGGCGTATCATCTCCTTCCCGAAAGTCGAGTATCCCCTGGAAAACACCCATAACCAACTGGGCCACGAGTTTATCCTGGAGCGTTTCTTCCCACCGGGCGGCGGCCTGCCCCATACGCCCCACGGCGCAAGGAAACAGGAAACGGCGCCTAAGCACCACCCGCGGGAAGGAGCCGAAGATGGCCGATGACTTCAGGGCGCTGAAGAAGCAGTTCGTGGACACGGATTACGTCCTGCTCGAAGACTGGTTCGAAGCGGAACTGGTGGCGCGGATCAGCGGGGACAGCCTGGCCTACAAGGGCATCTCGGTGTTCGAGCGGGAGAGTGTCGGCGACCTTCTCGCCCATCCACGAGTCGTGGATTTCGTGGCCTACCTGCTCGAATCGCCCGATATCGCCATCAGTCCCTTCCGGTTCTGGAACCACCTGACACCGGGCGGAACGAGCGACGGCGGGGGTTGGCACGTGGACGACACGTGGATGGCGGACCGCCCGCTGACGGAGCTCCTCTGCATGTACTATCCGCAGGACGTCGCCGAGAACATGGGACCGACCATGCTGCTGCCCGGCAGTCACCGGAGGTTGTATACACCGAGCCAGACCGGCAAGCTCGGGTGGATCCGGGGCCAGGAGAAGCTCACGGTAAAGGCGGGATCGCTGGCCATAACCTATCCATCCATCCTCCATGCCAGGGCCGCCCATTTCTCCAAACGGCCGAGGTCCATGATCAAGTACGGCTATGAAATCGCGGATGACCGGTACGGCTACTACGTCACGCGGGAAACCTACGACAACCTGATCAGGTCGGAGGCGGGTCGCGGATTGATACGGTACGCCGAGGTCAGGAACAAACGGGACGCGGTGTGGAACAGCTACTGGGACTTCCACCAGAGCTACACGTTTCAGGACTTCAAGCACCAGATCGGCATCGTGGGCCGCGCCTTGCGAAAACACCTTGAACACGAACAGCGGGGAGGTCCGGTTTGAACGGCGCCGATATCGTAAGCCGGTACGAGGAAGATGGCTATGTCGTCCTGCCCGGGGTCATCGACGGCGATCTGACCGCCGAAGCCCAGGGCCATGTCGAGTGGATGGGAGAGAAGTACCCCGACGTCCGGCCGGAGCAGTACCATCACCACCTCATCGTGGACGATCCGTTCTGGATCCGCCTCTGTACCGACCCCCGGCTCATCGACGTCATCGAACCCTTTCTGGGGCCCGACATCGCGCTCTTCGCAGCCCATTACATCAGCAAGCCCCCCGGGGACGGGCAGCCGGTGCTTTGGCACCAGGACGGGAATTACTGGCCGCTGGAGCCCATGGAAGTCATTACCATCTGGCTGGCCGTGGACGACTCGACCCCGGAGAACGGGTGCATGCGGGTCATACCCGGCAGCCACAGGGGCCAGCATCTGTACCGGCACCGTAGAACCGAAGGGGATAACGTTTTGAGTTCGGAACTGGATGTGAAGGTGGATGAATCCGAGGCGGTCGATGTCGTCGTGCCGGCGGGCGGCGTGTCCCTGCACGATCCCTACCTGATACACGGTTCGAAGGCCAATCTTTCAGACCGTCGCCGGTGCGGGCTGACCCTCCGTTATATACCCACGACCACACGCATCAAGCGCGAGAACTTCCCCGCATACCTGTGCCGGGGCGAGGCCGTGGACGGAATCAATAACTACCCTCCGCTCCCCCGGTTCAGACCCGGCGATCACTACCCGTTCAAGGGGAGCGACCGGCCGCCCTGGAACTGACGGCCGCGCTGGCACTGACGTCGTGCTGTCACTTTCAGCCGCGCTCAGATAACTCCCATGTCCCGCAGTTCCCGCCTGACTGCGTACATGGCGCTTTCGGTCGCAAGGACCCACAGGCGGTCGCCCGGGGTGAGCCGCCGCATGATGTCGTGAAACACGTCGCTAACGTCCGCGGCTGAAGCCATGTCTTCCGCGTCCATCTGCTCGTCCATCAGGGCCAGGTGCGCGCCGCCCGCGCCGGCCACGTGCACGGACCTCGAATGGTTTACCATGCCTACCAGGTCTTCATCCACGATCCACGGCCCGTCGCGTCCTCCCTGTACGGCCTCGTCCAGAAGGAACAGGAAATGGCCCCGCTGCCGGTCCAGCCGGCAGGTCCTGAGTGCTTCGAGGAGCGAGGTCCTGTTCTTGATTGTCATCAGGCGGGCTTCCCGGTCATGAATCACCACCCGTTCGTCCCGTCCTCCGGTGGACCTCACGGATTCCAGGCCCTTTCGTATCGTCACGGGACTCAGGCCGAGGGATAACGCGGCCGCCGCGGCCGCCGCGGCGTTGTACACGTTGTGCAACCCGGAGAGACGGAGGCGCACGTCCAGCGGACCCCGCGGCGTGATGATCCGAAAGTTCGATTCATCCGGTTCCAGATCCACATCGATCGCGTAGACGGTGGGCAGCGGCCTTTCCCAACCGCAGCCTTTGCAGACGTAGTCGCCCAGGTGGGCCAGGCTGGTGATGCGATAGGTCAGTGGAACGCCGCACCGGGGGCAGGGCACCTCCGGGGTGGCCGCATCCGCCAGGTGCAGGCGTTCATCCTCTACGCCGTAATAGGTCAACCTGGGCGGCACGCCGCGCGTGAGTCCGCCGCAGAGGACCGGATCGTCTGCATTGACGAGGATGTGCTGTCCGGCGGACATGGTGCCGAACCAGTCGCACCACTTCCCGATCAGGGCAGCGCGGTCGACCCCCTGCACCGCTTCGTCGTCGTACAGGTTGTTCAGTACGAGCGTACCGGGATTGCATATCTTGATCGCCCGGTCGAGCATGCCGGTCTCGAATCCGAACACGCCGTAGTCCGCTTGGATCCTTCCGCGGCGGTCGGTCGCCCGTACCAGGGTGGAGACCACTTCGTCGAGGGATGGGGCGATGTCTTCGGGGTAGAGCGTCCGGGCATCGGCCTGCTGCAGAATCGCGGCCAGGATCCGGCAGGTCGTATGCTTGCCGTTCGTTCCGGTAACCCCGGCCACGCCCTGACTGAACTGGCGCACCAGGGACCGGACCAGGCCCGGCCAGAGGGCGGCGGTAAGGGTGCCGGGCGAGACGCGTCCACGGGAGAAATCAAACAACTCGGCCGCCCTCGCGGCGGACTTGTCAATGGAAAGGGCGGCCGATTTGAGCATACGCATAGGAGGTTGATCGAAACCGGGGAATCAACCCTTGGTCATATCTTCACGCCCCGCCACTCGTCCCGGTCACCGGAAATGTCGACGATGTTGCCGTCGGGATCGATGGCCTTGAAAGCGATCTCCGGCGGGGTATCGGAGGAGATGGCGTCCCGGCCCTTCACGGTCTTCGGCGCTTTGGCACCCCAGTTCCGGACCCTGTGCCAGGCGGCGTGAAGGTCGTCCACCAGCACGCCGAAATGGATATACTCCTCGCCTTCCTCTAGCGAGGGCCGCGACGGATCGTCATGGGGCAGCAGCGTGATGTTGGCGGTGCCGTCGCTGAGATCGACGGCCTCGCCGTTGCCCCGCCGGCCGATAAAGGTAAAGCCGATCACATCCTCGTAGAAACGCTGCGAGACCGACACGTCCCGGCACCGCAATGCGAGGTGACGCAGATAGGCCATTACGCCTCCCTCCGGAGCTGATCGTCCAGAATTACAGGCGCTTCTCTTTCGCGATTTCCTCGATGGCGCCGATAAATTGGTCGGTCTGCGCGTCGGTCACCATGATATGCATCGACGTCCGGTTGGCGTCCCAGTTGATCTCGTCGTGCGTGACGTTCCGGATATAGATACGGTGGCGATCCCACAGCATGTCGTTGACATCGCGCGTACCCACGCCGGTGACCTTGAACGAAACGAGCGCCGCGCTCATGCGGGGATCGGGCGAACTGTATACTTCCACGCCGTCCATGTTGCGCAGGGCATTGGCCACGCGCGTGGCCTGGTAGCGGTTCCGGCTCTCGACGGCGGCCGGTCCGATCATGTTGTGGAAGTCCAGCGCCGCGTCGATGGCGACCCGTGCCGGGGCGTTGGAAGAACCCCGCAGTTCGAACTTGGAGGCGCCTGCCAGGTACTCTTCGTAAAACACCTTGGCGAAGCCCGTGGGTTCCTGTCCGTACATGGTCAGTCCGTTCACCGGACCGGCGTACAGGGTCGGCCACACCTGGTCCAGGATATCCTCTTTCACGTAGAAGAAGCCCGTGTACATGGACGCCATCATCCACTTGTGGCACGGCCCCGCGTACATGTCGCAACCCAGGTCGTGCATGTTCAGGTCGAGCATGCCCGGAGGCTGCGCCCCGTCGACCAGCGTGATGATGCCCTTCGATCGGGCCATCTCGCAGATTTCCTTCACAGGGAGGACGAGCCCATCGCCATAGTTGATATGGCAGAAGCTGAGCATCTTCGTGCGCGGCGTGATGGCGGCTTCGAAGGCCTTGAGCAGCGCGTCGGGACTGTCGGGCGGGTGGTACTCGGGGGCGGAGAGGTCGATCATGACGGTCTTCGTCCCCTGGCGGACGGCCCGGAGGTTGATGGGCTGCACGCCGCTGGAGTGATCGTGATTGGTCGTCACGATCTCGTCGCCCGGCTCCATATCGATGCCGAAGGTGCCGAAGACCATGCCTTCGGTCGTGTTGTTGGTGAAGGCGACCTCGTTCGACTTGCAGCCGAGGTACTTCGCCATCTTCTCCCGCATCTGTGCCCGGAAGTCGCTGTTGTAGACGTAACTGGTGTAACTCTTGTAATCCGTGTTCGCGCCTTCGAGCGCGGCGATCTGCGCCCGGTGCACCGGACCCGGGGACGGTCCGCGCGTTCCGGTGTTCATGTAGGAAACGCCGTCGCGGATGATGTACTGGTCGGCCACCCAGTTCCAGTACGCCACGTCGTCGGGTTCCGGAAGGTGGTCTTCGGGCATTGGCGGCTTCGCCGCGGCCTTTCCGGTCATGGACAGGAGAGCCGTTCCGGCGGCGAGACCGCCCGCGATCCGGCCCATAAACCCTCTGCGGGACAACGCTTTCAGCTTTTCGGGATCTTCAAATTTCGGATCGAAGTTAAATCCGGACTCTTCCGTAATCATGGTGTATCTCCTAAGGGAAACCTCCGTACTTCCGCCGCATTCCGGTGGATGAACCGCCACACTCCGGTAGATCAGTCGGAGCAGGGCACCGTGACGGACCGTACCAAGGTCTATGCAGAAACAGCGAATTGTGTCGATGATCTGTAAAGAGAGTATACAGGGCTTCAAAGGGGGTATTCAAGTAAAAACTGCATTTTGGGATTTTACGGACAGCGGGGCTGATTTCTGGTTGCGGGGTAGGTGAAACAGCGCTTACTTGATAGGAGTTTGCCGGCATCTCCAGGTGCGACAGTTCTGGAATGGCTGGCATTCGGAACAGCCGGCAATATCCGTTTCACGCGCGATCGCCCCCAGGCCATGAATCTCGGCAGCATCATTCTGTTCGTCAAGGACATGAAAACGGTGTCCGCGTTCTACAGGGACGTCGTAGGGCTGCAGCCGGCGGAAGAGCAACCTTTCGCGGAGCAACGCTTTCTCAGATTCGATACCGGTTCCTGCCAACTGTGTCTCCACAGCGCCGCGAGTCCCAACGGGGGCCGGCAGAAGATCGGCTTTCACGTAGACAGTGTGCGCGCTGTTCACGAAGCGTTGAAATCCCGGGGACTGCGCCTGCGCCGACTGCAAAACGAAGACGGGAAAGCGTGTTTCGACATCTCCGACCCAGAAGGCAACCGCATTCAGTTCTGGGGAGACTACTAGGCGCAGAACCGGTCCCCACCATGGATTGAAGAAAGGTATCCGCAGTGAAAATCGAAGACATCGCCTCGTACTTCATCGGCGGCGGATACGTCATCCGCGTCCGGACCGACAGCGGGCTCACCGGGGTCGGACAGACGGCCTGCTGGGGATATCCCGATGCCGTGCACCAGATCGTGGAGCGGTTCAAAGACTACCTGGTGGGTCAGAATCCGTTCCGCATCGAGCATCACTGGCAGTATCTCTACCGCATGTCGCCCTTCCGGGGAAGCGCCCTGTCCGGGGCGGTCAGCGCCGTCGACATCGCCCTGTGGGACATCAAGGGCAAGCACTTCGGGGTTCCGGTCTGGGAACTGCTCGGTGGGAACTGCCGGGACCGGGTCAGGCTGCACCTGCTGGGCGGCGGCGGCACCCCGGAAGCCATGCTCGAATCCGCCCGGAACGCGGCGTCGGAGGGCTTCACGGCGCTCAAGTTCGATCCCCTGCCGGGCGGCTACCAGGACATGGCCCTCGACCGGATGATCCGCACCGCACGGGATCTCGTCGCGGCCGCGCGCGAAGGCGGCGGTCCCGACATGGATCTCATCGTGGAGGTCCACCGCAAGCTGACGCCGCTGACCGCCATGCCCCTGGCCAACGCGCTGACCGAATTCAACCTCTATTTCATCGAGGACCCCATCCAGATCGACAGCATCATGGCCCAGGGCGAAATCGCCCGGCGGATCGGGATCCCCGTCGGGAACGGAGAACGCCTGAACACCATCTGGGAGTTCCAGGAACTCCTCGCCCACGGGGGACCGCAATACGTGCGGCCGGACGTGGCCCTCGCCGGCGGCCTGACCCACTGCAAGAAGATCGCGGCCATCGCCGAGGCCCACCACTGCGCCGTCGTGACGCACAATTTCCTGACGCCCCTCATCACCGCCGCTTCCGTACACCTGGATACCAGCATCCCCAACTTCGTGACCCAGGAGTACAGCAAGGGCGATGAATCGGAAGCCAGCAAATTGTACCGGACCAACATACGCCGGGAAGGCGGCTACATCCCGATTCCCAGGGACCCGGGCCTGGGTGTGGAACTGGACGACGAGCGGCTGGAGGAAGCGGTTTTCACCCCGATGAATACCGCGAACACGTTGCTCAGGTCGGACGGCTCGGTAGCCAATTCGGTCTAGGATTTTGCCATGCGTCGATTCAGTTTGCTGCATCCGCTCTGGATGGCCTTCTACGACGGGGCGATTTACGAGGATGCGGCCCGGCACTGGCGAAATCGAACCTTCCTGTACCTCCTGTTGCTGCTGGCGCTGACCTGGATTCCCTTCACTCTCCAGATGCAGAACCAGGTGGATGACTGGGTCAGCCGGGAAGCCCCTTTTTATATCGACCAGGTCCCTGATCTCAGCCTGTCCGGCGGCGAACTGTCCTCGTCCTCATCCCGGCCGACGCTCCTGCGTGACCGGGACGGGATGGTGCTGGCCGTCATCGACCCCACCGGACAGTACACCAGCCTGGACGACACCGAGGCGCCGGTGCTGGTTACGCGCACCCAAGTATTTATCCGGGGAGAGGGCGACCAGGTCGACGTAACGTCCCTGCCGGACGGACCACCGGAGACGCTGACCCGGGAGGACCTGTACGTGATCGCCGACTGGACCCGGTCCCTGGTCAATACGCTGCTCTTTCCCACACTGCTCGTGCTGTCCTACGCGTACCGGGCCGTGCAGACGCTGCTGTACGCCTACGTGGCATCCTTTTTCACGGCGTCCACCGGAGGAGCGCTGCCTTACCGTACGCTCCTGAACCTGGCCATCATCGCCATCACACCGGCGGTCGTGCTGGACACCGTGCACATGCTCATGGAATCTCCGCTGCCGGACTGGTTCTGGTGGCCGGCATGCGTACTGCTTTCGCTGGGCTATCTGCGGTTCGGCATCCGGGTCACGCTGGACGCCGAACGGCAGGCGGCAGCCTGAAGCCTGATATTCTTCCACCCGCCTTAAGAAGGGACCGCCGTGAAACGAATACTGCTCTTGATCAACGCGCACAGCCCGCCGTTCAGCCAGTTCGCCGCCATGTTCGAGCGGCTCGTGAACGGTGCTTCGCAGTTCACCCTGGACGTCACCGACGACCGGAACGCGCTCTGCGACCCGTCGGATTACGATGCCGTGGCGCTCTACATCGCGTCCGGAGAACTGACCCGGGACCAGGAAAAGGGGATCACCGGATACGTACGGAACGGCGGCGGATTGCTGGCCGTGCACACCGCGAACGCGGGACTGGCGCAGTACGCCGACTACATCGAGATGATCGGCACCGAGTTCATCGGCCACGATCCACTGGGCGACTTCGACGTGGAAGTCGATCCGGCCTTCGACGACATCCTGCCGCGCATGAGCCGGAGTTTCCGCGTCCAGGACGAATGCTACAACATGGACATCAAGACCGAAGCACCGCTCAGGTGGTTCCAGCACGGCATTTGGAAACTCGAACGCCAGCCGTTGGGCTACCTGCGGGATTACGGAAAAGGACGGGTGTTCTACACCGCCCTCGGCCACGACAACCGCACCTTCGTCCATGCCGACTTCCAGGACCAGTTGATCAAGGGGCTTCGTTACGTGTGCGGGATGACCGACGGATCGCCCGTCCGGATCGGGCTGGTGGGCTACGGACCGCTGTTCGGCATGGGGAGGCACCACAGCGAGCAGATCGCCGCGACGCAGGGGTTCGAACTGGGGGCGGTCTGCGACCGGGACCCCACCCGGCTGGAAGCGGCGCGGGAGGAGCAGGGCGAGGACGTGCCCATGTTCGTGGATGCCGGGGAGATGGCGGGAAGCGGGCTCATCGACCTGGCCATCGTCATCGTGCCCCACGCCTACCACGCGCCGGTCGCGAAACCGCTGCTTGAAGCGGGCCTGCACGTGATCACGGAGAAACCCTTCACGGTCAAGGTTTCCGAGGCGGACGAGCTGATCGGCCTGGCCCGGGACCGGGGCGTCATGATCTCGGTGTACCATAACCGGCACTGGGATCCGGACATCCTTTCGATGAGGGAGATCGTCGACCGGGGCGATATCGGCGAGGTATACTCGATCGAAAGCGCCCTGGTGGGGTACGGCCTGCCGGGCCAGGCGTGGCGGTCCCACAAGCCGGTTTCCGGCGGGGCGATGTACGATTGGGGCGCTCATAATTTCGAGAAGATCCTGCAGTTGGTGCCGCGGTACGACGGACAGGGCAACCGGATCAACAAGCGGGCGAAGCTCTACGGGAACTACATGAAGCGGGTCTGGCACAGCAGCACCAACGAGGACTACTGCCGGGCCTACGCCCGTTTCGACGCGGGCGTCGAGGCGCAGTTCATGACCTCATCCATCCATGCGTCCCGCAGGCCCATGTGGACCGTCCAGGGAACCGCCGGATCGATCGTCATGGAAGGCGGGGACGGCGCGGGCACGGTGACCATGGCCTCGGCCGACGGCCGCCACCGCGTCGTCGAGGTGAAACCCTATGACCGTGGACATAACTGGCAAGGTTATTACAAGAACGTGGCCGATCACCTGCTCGCCGGCCTGCCTTTGGAGATCACGGGGGAATGGGCGAAGGGTCCGATACAACTCATTGAGGGGTGTGAAACGGCCTCGAGAGAGAACCGGCTGGTGGAAGTGGAATTCGATTTCTGATTGGCAGCGGACCCGAAAGAGACGTCGGATTTCGGAAGAGAGACGTCGGACCCGGAAGAGAGAAACCGGATGCTGGAAGAGAGAAGCCGGATATGACGAAGAAAGAAAAACTCGAAGCGGGCTTCACCATCCTCGCCATCCTCGCGCTCTGGCCGGTTATCCTGGGCTGGGAGAATCCGGCCTACCAGGTCGTCCTGGGCGTGATCCTGGTGGTATTCATCGCGCTCGTCGCGCAGAAGTTCCGCCGCATTCGAGCCATCTACAATGCCACCAGGGTGGAAGCGAAGAAGCGCAAGCCGCCTTCCGGGAACCGGGACGAACCCTTCGGCTGACGGGTCGGCGCCGTAGCGAGCGAGCCGTCCATAACGGGCGGGTCGGCGCCGTAGCGGGCGAGCCATCTGGTCAGGGCGGGTTCCCGACGCAGGGCAGGCCGGCGGGTCGGCGCCCATCACAGGCAAGGTGTCTATTACGGGCGGGCTCCCGACGCAGGGCAGGCCGGCGTCATCCTTTCGTCGAACTCAGGCGTATTTCCCGGGAAGATCCGGCTTCGAGACCTCGTCCAGGCGGGTGCGGTCCTCCGGATCGAGCGGCCATCCCACGGCCCCGAAGGATTCCTCGACCTGCTCGGGAAAATCCGGGCCGATGATGGGGGCCGTCACCTCTTCGTGGTCCAGGATCCAGGCCAGCGCCACCTGGGCCGGCGTCTTCCCGTACTTTTCCCCCACGTCGATCAGCGTCTGCACGATGCCGTCCAGCTTGTCGGTCATGGCCTCGTCGAAGGGATACTTCGAGCGGCTCAGTCCCGGACGGGGGTTCTTCCCCCAGGGACTGTTCTCGGGCGGTACGGCTCCGCGTCGGAACTGGCCGGTCAGCAGGCCGATGGCGAGCGGGCTGTAGCACATGAGCCCGAGCCCGTGGTCCCTGGCCATGGGCATGAGCTCGAGCTCGGTCTCCCACCGGGCCAGCAGGCTGTAGTTGTACTGCAGGCAGACGAAGGGTTCCAGGTTGCGCCGATCGCTGGTCCAGAGGGCATCCACCACCTTGTACACCGGCCAGTTGCTGCAGCCGATGTATCGGACCTTGCCCTGGCGAACGATGTCGTCGAAGGTCGAAAGGGTTTCCTCGAGCGGCGTGACCGGGTCGAAGCTGTGGGCCAGGTAGAGGTCGATGTAGTCGGTCTGCAGCCGTTTCAGGCTTTTTTCCACGCCCTGCATCAGGTTGAACCGTGAAAGCCCCGTGAAGTTGGGTCCCTTGCCCGCGGTACCGAAGATCTTGGTGCAAAGCACGACCTGCTCGCGCCGGCCCTTGAGCGCTTTCCCGATGATCTTCTCGGACCTCCCCTCCCCGTAGAACGCCGAGTCGATGAAGTTGCATCCCAGGTCGAGGGCCGTCTCGATCACCCGGATGCCGGCGTGTTCGTCGATCTCGCCCCGGAAGGCCGTGCCGAGACAGATCGGCGACACCTGCAGGCCGGTCGTGCCCAGATAGCGGTATTCCATGATCTTCCTCTCATAATCGGGTTCTCAAATAGCGCGCTGCGTGATGGCAAATCGTATTCACGGCCGGGGCACGCCGGCTTCGGAAAAGGCTTTTTCCAGGGTCCGGTAACACAGGGCGGCCGCTTCGAAAGGGTCGTATCCCGGTTTCCTCTGCACCATGTTGCTGACCTCCGCTGTGATGGAACCCTCGTATCCGGCGGCGTGCATGGCGCGCAGATAGGCCGGGAAGTCGAAATCGCCCTCTCCGGGCACGAGAAACTCGAAATCGGGCACGCGGCCCCGCTGGTCCTTGACGTGGGTATGAACCGCGTGGGGCGCCATGAGCCGGACCGCTTCCTCGATGGGCATGCCCAGAACGTCGAAGTGGCTGATGTCGAAATTGAGCCCCAGGTGGGGCGAGTCCATGGTCTCTACGAGCTGGACGGATTTCTCCGCGGTGTCCAGGGCGCATCCCACGTGGGCTTCCATCCCGATCACCACGCCGCTGTCCGCGGCGTAATCCACCAGTTCCCCGACCCGATCGAAGATGAAGTCCCGACTGGTTTCCCAGTCTTCCGGCGCGCCGCCCAGTACCGTGTCCAGGACCGGTGCGCCGCGTCCGTCGCTCCATTCCGCGGACAGATCGACAGCCCGTTTCAGCAGGCGCATGTTTTCGCGATGGGCATCGGGGTCCTCTTCGAGAAGCGAGCGGTGGGCGGCGACCGCGGGCATGGCCAGGCCGTATCCGGAACAGAGCGCCTTGATGCGCCGTCGTTCACCGGCGTCGAGCCCGTCCACGGCCGTCGTGTAGTTCGGCAGGACCGTCAATTCCACCGCGTCGAATCCCAGGTCGTGCAGGAACGAAAGGGCCTGGTCCACGGGGACTTTGGGCATGCCCCAGGTCGTATAGCCTATTTGCATGTGCGTATGTTCATTTAAGCATGCCGCCGTCCGTCAGGAACCCCTTGAGCTGCTCCATCTCCGCGTCCGAGAGATCGGGCAGGGGATTTCTCCGCCAGCGTCCGCAGATGCCGGCCAGTTCCAGGACGGCGTGCTGCGCCGCGTCGCCGCCCGCCGGAAAGGTGTTGTACAGATAGTCGAAAAAGGGCATGTCGTAGCGTGCGATGACGTCCGCGGCCCCATCGAGGTCTCCGCGTTCGATGGCGGTCCAGTAGGTTTGGGCCACGTCCGGCTTGAACTTGATGAAGGTCGACATATATCCGTCGCAGCCGTAGGGCAGCATGTCCATGTGGGTCTGCTTCTGGCCGCCGGCGAAGATCACCCACTTGTCGTGGGCCCTGACGCAGGCGCCCCGGGCGAAATCGGGACCGAAGTCTTCCTTGAATCCCACGACGCCCGGCACTTCGTCCAGGAGCCGTTCGACCGTTTCAAGCGCGCCCCGGACCCCCACGCTCACCAGGCCGGCGCTCAGGATGAAGGCCGGCACGGCCCGCGAAACCGCGCCGTAGTACGCCACGAGCCCGTCCACCGTCATCCCGCGGTCGGGCGGAGCGACGATCACCGCGTCCGCGCCGCGGTCCCGGGCGTATTCCGCGAAGGCGGCGGTCTGCGGCGTGGACCAGAACCCCGCGCTCGCGATGAACAGCGCCCGCTTGTTCACGACACCGGCGGTAAAGGCCGTCAGCTCGGCGACCTCCGCCTCGGTAAGCACCGAATAGAGACTGTCACCGGGCGTGAACAGGACGGTTCCCGCCCCGGCTTCGATGCAGAAATCCACGAACCGGCGCAATCCGTCGATATCGATGTCGTCATTTTCGAGAAAAGGGGTGTTGATCGAGGCGACGGGTCCGGCCAGGTGGTGCCGGAAGCGGTCCATGTCCATCTACGACCGCCCTTCTTCCGTCCAGGTGTCGAAGGGGTTGCCCGTTTCGGCAAAGGGGAAAACGACCCGTGCGCCCGTGATGTGGGAACGGTGGGCCGCCATGGCCATTTCGATATGGCGGCGGGCCGTGCGTGCGTGACAGAGCGCGTATTCGGGCTTTCCGCCTTCGATGAGGTCCATCATGGAACGGGCCATGCGATGGTGGGCGTTGATCCATTTCTCCCCGCCCGGTACCCGCTCGTGGGCGAGTACTTCCCAGCGGTCGTCGTCGAAGGGCTTCGGATTGGAATGGGGATGAAAGTAGATGTCCGGCCCGTCCTGCGTGGGGCCGGGCAGGACGAGCGTGCCGGCGGTTCCGTGGATGTCGATGCGATAGGGGTTCTCGATGCCGTCGCCCGCGAAGGACTCGAACTCCGCGTTGAAACCGTCGAACTGGTAATGGGCCCAAAGGCCGTTTCCCGCGGAGGTGCCCATGCCGAACAGCCCTTCCTTGCGGTCCGACGGGCGGGCCGGACGGCCGTCCTGGGTGATGATCGCCTGGCACCACGACGGTTCGCCGAAGAGTTGCCACAGGAAATCGAAGAAGTGGGGATAGAGATCGATAAGCCACTGGTCTCCCCCGTGTTCTCCGCCGAAACCGTACATGCGGGCCCATCGCGGCTCCCCGATCCCGCCGTCCCGGATCATGGGAATGGCCTGGCGCTGAATTTCCGGCCGTCCCCGCCAGGGGTGGGCCATGATCAACAGGACGCCGGCGCGGTCGCAGGCCTCCACCATGGCGTCCACTTCGGCCGGGGTGCGCGCCAGGGGCTTCTCCGCGTATACGTGAGTTCCCTGCTCGGCGGCGGTCAGCACCATGGCGAGATGGTTGCTCATCTCGTGGGTGGCCAGGACGACGATGTCCAGCTTCTCCCGCTCCAGCATATCCGTGTACCGGGCGTATCCTTTCGCCGCGCCCGTGCGTTGCAACGCCTCCTGCCTGCCCGCCTCGTCCGGATCGGCCAGTGCGGCTATCTCGGCGCCCTCCACGCCCACGAAGGCCTGGTCCAGGGAATGTCCGTAGTCTCCGCAGCCGGTGTGCCCGATGATGCCGATTTTCAACGCCGTGCTCCTGTTCCGTCAGCCCGGGATCGCCCGGATCGCCCGGATCGCCCGGATCGCCCGAATCGCCCGGATAGTCTGGTTATAGGAAGGGTCCCCGATCAGACGACGACCATGCGTTCGGTCTGGATGATAAACACCTGTGCGCCGCCTACCATGGTCGTTACCGCCTCGCCCAGCCCGAGCGCGTCGAGATGGGTGCCGATCTGCGCGACGTCGATGGCTTCCTCCCGCGCGTGGCAGTGGTTCTGGATGAGTTCGAGCACGGGAGGTACGCGTTCGTCGTCCACCCCGATCAACAGGGTGACGTTGCCGGCGCGCAGGAATCCGCCCGTGCTGCCGATTTCGGTGAACCGGAAATCGTTGTCGATCAGTGCATCGGTAAGATGCCGGATGTCCCTTTTGTTGACGATCGCGATGAGGAGTTTCATGGCGCGCCTCCTGGTCCCTGTGTCCTCTTCAGGCCGTAACCGATTCAATGGCCTCTCCGGCTACGTTAATCATCCGGTCCAGCTCTTCGGCGGTGACGACGAAGGGGGGAGCAAAGTTGACGCTGTCTCCCCGGCAACGGGTGTAGATACCGTTCTCGAGCATGTTTTTCACGATGCGTCCGCCGATCTTCGACGCGGGATCGTAGGGTTTTCGGGATGCGGGGTCTTCCACCACCTCCACGGCGGCCATCAGCCCGATGCCGCGGATGTCGCCCACGTGCGGCAGCGTCCGCAGCGTCCGCAATCCCTCCATCAGCTTTTCGCCCATGATCCTGCTACGCTCGATGAGGCCTTCGCGCTCCAGGATATCGAGATTCGCAAGCCCGACGGCGCAGCAGGTCGGGTGCCCGGAGTAGGTGAAGGAGTGGTTCCACTTCCGGTCCCCGGGGGCGTTCTGGATGCAGTCGTGTATTTCGTCCGAGACGATGATGCCCCCGAGCGGTACGTACCCGCTGGTGACGCCCTTGGCGAAGGTGATGATGTCCGGTTCGACGTCCCAGTAAGACACGCCGAACCAGTGGCCGATGCGGCCGAACCCGGTGATCACTTCGTCGGCGATCAGAAGCACTTCGTACTTCGTGCAGATTTCCCGTACCCTCGGCCAGTAGTCCTCCGGCGGCACGATGACGCCCGCCGCGCCCTGCACGGGTTCTCCGATGAAGGCGGCCACCGTTTCGGGGCCTTCCCGCAGGATCGCTTCCTCGAGGGCCAGGGCGCTCGCCTCGCCGCACCCCACCCCGGGGTTCTCCGGCCTGTAGTGATAGGGATAGGGCGCGTCGATATGGATGTATCCGGGCAGGCTGGATCCGAAGTCTTCCCAGTAGGCCTCCAGCCCGGTGGCGTTCATGGCGCCTATGGTCACGCCGTGATAGGCGTGTCTCCTGGATATGATCGTGGTCTTGTCCTGCCTGCCGGCCCGTTGCCAGAAGTACCGAGCCGTCTTGATCGCGCTGTCGTTGGATACGGCGCCGCCGGACGTGAAAAAGGTATGGTTCAGCGCGCCTGGCGCCCGTTCCTTAAGGCGGCTGGCCAGGCGTATGGCCGGAATATTCGTCGCCCCCGCGTAGCAGGAAAAGAACCCCAGTTCCTCGATCTGGTCCGCGGCGGCGGCTGCCAGCTCGCGCCGGCCGTGGCCGACGTTTACGTTCCAGAGGCTCGAAAGCCCGTCGATATAGCGGTTGCCCTCGATGTCGAAGAGCGTGGAGCCCTCGGCGCGTATGCAGATCAGGGGCTCGTCATGGTCGTCGCGGTGCTGCAGGGGATGGATCAGGTATGTGTCGTCCCTCAGCAGTTGGTCACGGTCGCCGTAGGTCATCGCGTGGTACTTTCTTTCGTATGCGTAACGGGAGTCGGTGAATGGGAAATTGACAGGTTGCCGGGCACCGGTTATGGTATATTATACGGAGCGCATGGCATACAATCAAGTTGAATGAAAGGCGGATTTCATGACCGGTGGGCACCTCCATCCCTGGCGGGAAGGATGCGAAGGCGCCGTTTCCCTGACCTTTGACGACGGGATGCGGTCCCAGCTGGACCGCGCCGTGCCGTTGCTGGCCGAAAACGGTCTACTCGGCACGTTTTACGTCAACCCCCGGGGACCGGACTGGCGCGGCCCGCTCGCTCCGTGGAAGACCGTGGCCGCGACCGGTCACGAGGTGGGCAACCATACGGTCAGCCACCCCTGTTCCTGCGCGTTCAAGGAGACCCGCGACGACTGCCTGGAAACTATGACCCTCGACGACATGGAGTGGGAGATCGGCGAAGGCAGGCGGCGCATCTCCGAAGCCATCCCGGGACAGGTGGATTTCACTTTCTGCTATCCCTGCTACCATGCCCACGTCGGCGAGGGACCGGGCCGCCGGAGTTACGTTCCGGTCGTAGCCCGCCACCATATCGCAGGCCGGGGCAAGGGGGACTTCGCCAATCACCCCCTGACCGCCGATCTGCACCACCTCTACTCCTTCCCCGTGGAGCGCCAGGCCCGTTCCGGGATGATCGGTCTGGTCGAGGAGGCGATGAATCAGGGACAGTGGGCCGTTTTGACCTTTCACGGAATCTCGGAAGGGCATCTTTCCGTGACGGAGGCCGATTTCAGCGGGTTGTGCGGCTATCTCCGGGCACACCGTGACCGCATCTGGACCGCCCCCGTCGTCGCCGTCGCCCGGGCGGTTCGCGACTGGCGGTCCGCCGCGTGCAAACAGTCCGCAGCGGCAGGCGCCGGGGAACCCGCGGCAGGCGCCGGGAACGACTCGTGACCTCCCGGCCGATGGCATCCGGTGCCGCCGATAGCCGCCTCATACCGGTTCTCGTGGGTCCCACAGGCGTCGGAAAGACCGCCGTGGCTATTGAGCTAGCCCGGCGCTTTGATGCGGAAATCATCTCGGCGGATTCCCGCCAGATCTACCGGTACATGGATATCGGCACGGCCAAACCCTCCGCGGAAGAGCAGGCCGCGGCCCCCCATCACCTCATCGACGTGATCGATCCGGACGTCCGGTTCAGCGCCGGCGAATACGGCCGCCTGGCCCGGGAATCGATCCGGGAGCTTGCGGCCAGGGAGGTCCAGGCCCTCGTTGTCGGCGGCGCGGGGTTGTACATAAGGGCGCTTGACGGCGGGCTGTTCGACGCGCCGGAGATCCCGCGGGCGCTCAGGAAACGCCTGGCGGAAGGATACCTGGCTCGTTCCACGGACGCGTTGCACGATCGGCTCGGGGAAATCGATCCGGTGTCGGCCAGGCGCATACATCCGAACGACCGGCAACGTATCGAAAGGGCGCTGGAGGTCCACGATGCGACGGGCGCGACCCTGTCTTCCTGGTTCGAAAGACCCGTACAATCCCGATCGCGCGGTATGCGTCTGGTCGGGTTGCGCCGTGACCGCGCCGCACTCTATGCGCGTATCGACTGCAGGGTCGAGAAAATGATCGAGTCGGGTCTTGAAGCGGAGGTCCACGGCTTGTCGGACCGGGGATATGGTCCCGGGACCCACGCCATGTCGACGTTCGGTTACGCGGAAATGCTGCGGTACGCCGAGGGCGAACTGGATTTGGAAGATGCGGTTTCGGCCATTCAGCAGCGGTCCAGGCAGTACGCAAAGCGCCAGTTGACCTGGTTCAGGCAAACCAGGGGCATCGAATGGATCACCGTGGACGAAGGGGAAGATCCGGCCAAAACCTGCGAGAAAATCATCCGGTCCTTCCCGGATCTTCTATTTTAGGAACAGCAGCTTGCGCGTTACTTCGGAGCGATCCGCCGTTCCTCCGGTCGTCATCCGGCACAGATAGACCCCGCTGGCCACCCTTCTTCCCGCATCGTCTTTCCCGTCCCACGTCGTGGTAAACGTGCCTTCTGCATGGTTGCCGTCCACCAGCGTACGGACCTTTCGGCCCATAACGTTGTACAGGGTGAGCTGAACCTCCCCCGGTCGGCCGACTTCGTACCTGACGGTGGCGGGCCCGCTGCTCAGGTAGAAGGGATTCGGATAAGTCGTGAGGGACGCGGCGATCGGCCGGCCAGTCTGGTCGTCGCCCGTAAGACCGGGATCGTAGGCCGCCGAGTAAGCGTATTCGAAATCGTCACCGGTGCGATCGAGAGACGCCACCACGAGCATGACGGTCTCGTACCGCGTCCAATCGGGTATCTCGATGGTTACGCCTCCCCGGGTCGCGGGGACCGTCATCACCGTGTCCGCATCACCGCCGGCCGCCACGGAAACGCCCCACTCCCCGGTTATGCCCGTGAAATCGATGCGCAGCCCGCCGGGAAGCGACGGATCCGGGACGAAGCGTATGTAGTTCGCGGCGAGGTGGTCCGGATACTGGTGGGCGGGGATCAGGGGACCATCGAAAAGGTACGTGCCCGATGCGCCTTGGAGATCGGGTTCATGCAATCCGCTCAGTTCGACCTGGGGCCAGGTGGCGCCTTCTTCGTAGAACCGGTCCGCGGTGGCCCGGTCCCCTGTAAAGACGTTCCACGTGGTGAATTCCTGGAAAGCGGATTTCAGATCGCTGCCGACGCTGCGCAGTTCCCCGTCGATGGCATCCAGCGCCCGGTTCGTCCTGGCCCGTTCCCAGATGCCGCGGATCAGGTCCCTGTCGTGCCGCTTCTCCAGGTACAGCGGCCAGAGCACGCCGGCGTATTCATGCTCTCCGTTCGAGGCATCGAGAGATATCCATGGCTCGGTCAGGAAACCGCTGAACGTGGGCAGGTAGGTCAGGTAATCGTCGACCTCGTCATAGACCTGCTCCTCCATCCACACGGCGCTCTGTTCCAGCCAAAACGCCTCTTCCCCTGCGTCATAGCCAAACTGCACGGCGTGGAAGTACTCGTGGGCGACGGTGATCCGCAGCAGGTCCAACGCCTTCTCCACCGTTCGCCGGGACTCGGCGTAATCGTTGTCCACGACGATGTACGAAGGAAGGGACGCGCCGGTCGTGACCGCTTCCGGGCGGGTATAACCACTGAACTGACTCGGGAGATCGGTAATATAGACGTCGTATAGCCCGTCCCCGCCATCGTCCGCATCCATCGCCACGTATCGATCGTGATGATCGTAGTCCACGGGCGGTGGACGGTAACCCAGTTCTTCCACGATGACGCGGCGGGATTCATCCAGGAATACCGCGCAGCGGCGGACGTATTCGGGAACGGCGCCGTCGGCTTCGTCTTCCAGTTCCGGCCAGCCCGCACCAGGCCGGTCTTCGGTCGTGGTGACGTACCAGATCTTGAAGTGGCCGCCGGGACTGATGTGGTATTCGGGCGCGGCCGTATAGGTATGGCCCAGGTTGTTCGTGCGGTCCCCTTCGCCGGGTACGGTGGGCCGGCCCGGACCGACCTGGTCGGGCCGGTGGGCCCTGGCGGCGAGCCCGCCCTCCGGGGGCTGGGTGTATGGATGGAGGTGCAGCGTACCGCAGAGTTGCCTGGGGGGTTCCTGGGCGTATACGCCGGCGTGGGTGGCCGCACCGGCGATACAGGCCAGGACAAGACGCTTGAAGAAAGCTATCGTCCGGGTGATCAGCTTCCCGCAGTCCCCTCGCGCTGGTGTTTAGGTGGAATGGGGAAGCGCTCCGCGTAATGGGACAGGTCCTTGCCCGCGAGCAGGTCTTCCAGGATATCGAGGTTCTTGTCCCAGTGCTGATCGTTGGGATGGACGTCCAGCTTGATGCGCCCCTCGCTGTCGATCAGGTAGGTGACGGGAATCCCGTAGCGCTGGTTGGTCTTGGCCCGGAACTGGCGTTCCCAGTATCCGCGGAAGTCGTAAAGGGAGGTCGCGCTGTCCATATAGTAGGCGATGACTTCTTCGTTCCGCGCCGCGATCCCGGCCATTTTATCCGGATTGTTCTTCTCCGATTCGTCGGAAGGACGAACCAGTCTGGACGCCTGAAGGCCTTGCTTGAATTCCTCCAGCCCGGGGCCGAATCCTTCCTCGAATTCCGCGGGATCGAGCGGTTTCTCGTCCTTGTAGAATTTGTTCACGCCGACGAACAGGAAGTCGATGCGTCCTTCATACTGTTGCGCGATTTCCATCAGGGGTTCCGCATCCCTGATGCAGGGCGGGCACCACCAGGCCCAGAAGTTCACGAACAGGGGCCGGCCCCGGAAGTCCTCCAGGGTGACCTTCGTGCCATCCATGGCATACACTTCGAAGTTCGGCGCCGTATGGCCGATCTCGGTGCCGACCGTCTCGGTGCTGACGACCGTGGCTTCCTCCTCGACAGGCGTCCCGCTGCATGCGATACCGATCATTCCTGCAAGCAGGCCGGAAATCAGGAGCGTTCGATTCATTTCTTTCCATAAGCGCCGCATACGTCGCCTCACTGTTGGGATAAAGTAAGCGGAAGGCTGTTCAGATATCCGAAATGTCGATGGTTCCCGAGTAACTTCGGTAAGTTTACCGGAATTGTCAACAACTATTTTGATCGCCGCGCACCGTCACAGGCCGCCGAGGGCCTTTTCGAACTTTTTGACGGCCACGGGAATGTCGGGTTGCGACAGCACCGCCGAGATCGCGGCGACGCCATAGGCACCCGCTTCCAGGCACGCCCTCGTGCGGCCGGGCGTCACGCCGCCCAGGGCAAAAACCGGGATCGTCACCGAGCCTGCCGCTTCCGCGAGCGCCCGAAGCCCCATGGGCGGACCGTATCCGGCCTTGGACGGCGTATCGTATACCGGTCCGAACGTGACGAAGTCGGCCCCTTCCGCTTCCGCGGCGCGCGCGTTTTCCGTGCCGTGGGTCGACCGGCCGATCAGGGTGCCGGGGGAGAGTGCTTCGCGGGCCTCGCGGACCGGCACGCCGGACTCCGGCAGGTGAACGCCCTGCGCCACGCAGGCCGCGGCGACCTCCAGGTTGCCGTTGACCATCAGCACGGGCCGCAGCGATCCGAGTTCCGCCTGCACCTCACTGGTCAACGCCAGCAGGTCCGGGGTCTTCAGGTCCTTCTCCCTGATCTGGACCGCGCGGACGCCCGCGCGACAGGCCTGGACCAACGCCGAGGCGAGAGAACGTCCGGCGCAGCGGGTCCGGTCGCCGATCAGATAGAACCTGAAGTCAACCATGGAGGCTATTTCGAGGACGAATGGATCACACCGCTCAGCGGACTGGAAGCGGACGCGTAGGCCTTCATGGGAATCCGTCCCGCTTCGTAGGCAAGTCGGCCGGCCTCGACCGCTTTGCGCATGGCGACGGCCATCTTTACCGGGTCCTGCGCGCCGGCCACGCCGGTATTCATCAGTATGCCGTCGCAGCCCAGTTCCATGGCGACGGACGCGTCGGAGGCGGTCCCGACCCCCGCGTCGACGATGACCGGCACCTGGCTGTTCTCCACGATGATGGCGATGTTGTGCGGGTTGCGGATGCCCAGGCCGGAGCCGATGGGCGCGGCGAGGGGCATGACCGCGACGCATCCCGCCTCTTCGAGTTTCTTGCAGACGATGGGATCGTCGATGGTATAGGGCATGACGTTGAATCCCCGGTCGACCAGGGTGCGCGCGGCTTCCAACGTGGCCTCGTTATCGGGAAACAGGGTCTTCTCGTCCCCGATGACTTCAAGCTTTACCGTATCGGTCCCCAGCGCCTCCCGCGCCAGTTCGCAGGTCAGCACGGCGTCGCTCGCCGTGTAGCATCCAGCCGTGTTGGGCAGCAGTTCGTAACGGTCACGGTCGATATAATCGAGCAGCGACTGCCCGGAGGTATCATCGAGGTCGATCCGGCGGATGGCCAACGTAACCATGCCCGTACCGCTCGCCTCGAAGGATTCCCGCATCAGTTCGAAACTCGCGTATTTGCCCGTGCCGAGTATCAGCCGGGAATCCAACGTCAAACCGCCTATTTTCAGGGCGCCCATGTCGGTCTGCTCCTTTGCCTGTACAGTCCAGGGACTCCGTACTTGTCAGATTCAGGGTTCGTTTACAATCACCATTTGTAGATACACGTTGGGACTCCACGCCGTGCGGAAACGGTGGTCAACTGCCTGCTTCCGGCCGTCACCCGCCCGCTACTGCCCGGATCACCTCGACCACGTCCTCGGCTGCGAGCATGGTCGTCCCGTGTTCTTTCCTGGGGACGACCGCGCCGTTGAGGGCTACGGCGGTTCCTTCGGAAGACACGCCGAGTTCCTTCAGCAGGTCGGCGATGCTTGTTGCTCCGGGAAGTTGTCTTGTCGTCCCGTTAACGGTCACGTTCATCGTGGGTCTCTCCGGTTTGAGCGGGGTAAAACCGGTCGGGCAGAAAGGGCCGCATGATGGAAGGTACGCGGTCGTGCAGGATGGCCTCGGCGAGCAGGTCTCCGGTCAGCGGTGCCAGCAGTATGCCGTTCCGGCCATGCCCCGAGGCCGCGAACAGGCCGGGCGTCCCCGTGGCGCCGAGCACGGGCCATCCGTCCCGCGCCACCGGCCGCAGCCCCGACCAGGTGGAGTCCATCGTCCAGGACTTCAGGCCGGGCGCGAGTTCCAGGGCGTCCCGGAACAGCTGCATGACGCCGCCCAGCGTGACCTCGTCCCGAAATCCGGCTTCCTCCACGGTAGCGCCGATGATCAACCGCCCATCCGAACGGGGTACCAGGTATACGCCGCTGGTATAGATCGTATGATGGAAAGGCGGCGCGGCGCCTGCCCGCAAGGCGAGGATCTGCCCGCGCACCGGCCGGACGGGGATACGCCAGGCGGGCGCGATGCCGTCCAGGTAGCGCGCCCGGCAACCCATGGCGTTCACCACCGTCTGTGCTTTCCAGGTGCCTTCCGTCGTATCTACACCGGCGACACGGTGGCCGTCCAGCAGGATCTTCCGGGCGGTAACGCCTTCGCGGATCACGCCGCCGCCCTTCAGGACGGATTGCGCGAGGGCCGTAACGACGTCCCGGTTTTCGACCTGGTGGTCGTCCGGGTAGCGCAGCGCCATGCGGATTCCGTTCGTCAGATTCGGCTCGAGGCGCCGCGCCTCTCGTACGGTGAGCCGCTCTACGGGTACGTCGTCCCGGAGATGCCGTTCATACCGCGCCTCCAGCCGCGCCTGTCCCCGGTCGCTCAATGCCGGAAAAACCGCCCCGGTCGAGTTGTAATCGATCGTGCATCCGGTTTCCTCCCTGAGCGTTTCGATGAAACCGGCGTAGTGTTCCAATCCGGTCCTGCACAGGGCGAAATAGGGATCGGGTGCATCGAATTCGCAGTGGGGCGCCAGCATGCCCGCGGCAGCCCAGGACGCTCCGCGGCCGGTCCGGTGCCGTTCCAAAACCGTGACCGCACAGCCGGAGAGACACAGCCGCCTCGCCACGGCCAGACCGACGATCCCGCCGCCGATGACCACGATGTCCGATCGCTGCGCCACGGAACTCCGCCACTTCCTCACCGGAAAAGAAAAAGCCGCTTCTCTGCGAAACGGCTTCGTTCAGCCGTTTCCCTACGCTGGCATAACCCAGGTCAGGTTCGAAGGGTCGTGATTCTCAGGCTCGCGAGGAGCCGCCCCTAACGGTAACAGGAAGTGTATGGAAAGCGGACGGCCGTGTCAACGGATACTTGCGCTGGCGCGGTTCCGTTCCGGCGCCGCCCAGTCCGATCGGTCAGACCATCCCGAGGTACCTCCGGTAGAACCACTCCGCCGCGAGCAGGCAGACCAGCAACGCCAGCACGCCGGGATGGTTCCACAGCGAGACGGTGCGGGACTCCTGCACGGTGATCTCGTCCAGCTCGATATCGTCGGCTATGCGATCGATGTCCGACGGCAGGTAGAAGCCGCCGCCCGTCATATCGGCCAGCCGGACCAGCAGTTCCCGGTTCATGCGGGTTCGCTCGAATTCGGCGCCGGCTTCACCCACGACGAATCCCCCCCGGTCGTTCCCGATCGGTACGCCGCTCAGCGCGGCAGCCGCTTCGAAGGAGTACGCGCCCGCGGGCAGGAACTGAAGGCGTCCCGCGTATCGGCCGAACCCCTGCCCCGACGAAGTAAGGTTTATTTGAAGCGCACCCGTTTCGTCCTGCGCCGGGCGAACGGCCACGTTCAGTTCGGCCCCTTCGACCGGCCGGTAGTTTTCATCGTAGACCTGGCCGTCGAAGCGGATCGTTTCACCGCCGTGGTACTGAAGCTTGTCCGAAACGACGCGAATCCTGCGGCTGCCCTCGCGCACGGTAATCCACCTTACGGCGTTGTTCCAGAACCTTTCGTACGCCGCGTTGGTCCCGCCGCTGCCCCACATCATCAGATCCCAGCGCCACAGGCCCTGGGCGGCGATGCCGAGTACCCGGCCCTGCCCGTAACGATGCTCGGCGATGACCGGCGTGCGCTCGTCTTCGGCCCGCCAGGTCGGGTGCCTGGCGAGTACCGTCGCACCGGGCTTCGCGCGCCCGGCCTGGTTCATGCCGGGCAGCGGCGGCAGCTCCAGCCAGCGCCGTTCCGATTCGGCCGGGTCATCATCCAGTCGAGTGATCGGATGCGTGCGGCCGTCTGCCGTCAAGTCCGGTACGAAGGCCTCTTCGGACAGGCCTCTGGCCGACGCGGCGATGGCGAAGGGCATCAGATCACCGACGGGCGTTCCGGCGTAACCACCCATTTCAAAGCTGTGCGGACCGCCGAAGGCGATCAATCCGCCGCCTCTTTCCTCGACGAAGGCTACCAGTAATGGCGCCCATGGCCGGATGCGTTCATAGTCCACGCTGCCCAGGATGACGAGGTCATAGGAGAACCAGTCCGTCCGCGAAGCGGGCATGGGTTCGGGAAAGGTGCGACCGTCGGGCCGGAGCAGGATGCCGGTCACTTCCAGATTGGCGTCCTTCTCCATCGAGCGCCTCAGGAATCCCATGTCGGCACGGGGGGCGCCTTCGATATACAGCACCCGCAGTCCGGATTTCAGTACCTTGATCGCGAATTCACGGTGGTTGTTCCCCGCGGTGATCTCGCCATCCAGTTCGGGCACTTCCACCTGGTACCGGTGAACGCCTTCGGTCTCGGGGACGACGTGGAAAACGACGGTCCGTTCCTCTTCCCGGCCATCCAGCGTGACTTCCTCGCTTCGGAGGATGCGGCCTTCTTCCCGCAGGGTGACGGGCACACGCACGCTGTCATACCCGCGGCCGCGCACGCCGACTTCGACCGGAACGTTGCTCCCGGTGTAAACTACTTCGTTCACCGTCAAATGGGAAACGCCAATGTCCCGGACGGCCAGGGTGTCGCCGATGCCCACCGTGTACACGGGCATATCGAGATCCTCGGCGACCCTGAGCGGATCGCGCCCGGCGGTGAAATTTCCGTCGGTGACCAGGACGGCGGCGGTGAAACGGCCGGCGCCTGAACCGCCTTCGAGAAAGGACATGGCACCGCCGATGTCGGTACCCGCGCCTTCTGTGGAAAGGGTATCGATCACGTCTTCGGGCAGGGGCGAAAGGTCTTCCGCGAACCGGTAGCGATGGACGCGGTGACGGGTCTCAAGGGCCTGCAACGCGTCGCCGGACAGGACCGAGGCCAGGACTTCGTTCCGCCTGCCCAGCCGGTCCGTCAGACCCATGCTCGCCGAGGTGTCGACGAGCACGGCCAGGCGAGGCGACACGGTCCTTTCCAGCACCATTCTCGAGACGGGATCGCTCAGGACCGCCAGCGCTACGGCGGCCGCCGCGATCCGCAGGCCGATGAGACCCCAGGCGGCGGCCGGCGACAACTGGCTGAACAGCCGCCGGGAAAGCCCGTAGATCAGGATGCCGGAGAGGATGAAGGCGATGAGGATCCAGATCAGGGAATCCGTTTGGATGTCCACGGGCATACGGGCGTTCCGGTGTTAACGATCGGGTACGTTTACTTACCCAGGGCGCCGTCCAGCGTCGCCTGGGCGATCAGGTAATCATACTGCGCGCCGGCCAGATCGGATTTCGCCCGGACCAGGGCTTCCTGTGCCGTAAACACTTCCAGCAGCGTGCCGGAACCTACCCGGTACCGTTCTTCCGCCAGCCGGAGACTCTCCTCCGAGGCCACGATGTTGTCGTTACTGAGCGTGATGACTTCCCGGGCCGTTTCCAGGTCGAGCAAGGCGTTTCGGATGGTCAGCGAGGTCGTCCTCCGCGTCTGGCGCAGCGTTTCCTCCGCGATCAACTGCTGCGCCTGCGCCTGCGAGATCTCGGCATAGGTCTGCGTGCCGTTCAGGATCGGCATGCTGAGATTCAGATTAAAGGACAGGCGCCAGTTTTTGTCATAGGTGCCGTAGACGTCCTGGAAACGCACGCCCGACCGGCTGTAACCTACTGAGCCCGATATCGTCGGCCAGAGTCCGCCCCGAGCCAACTTGGTTCCGATCATCGCGGAACGGATGCCGCCCTCGTCCCGCTGGATGGCGGGATTGGTCAGATCGGCCATCCGAAGCGCATCCGTTAAGGCCATGGACACCGTCGTATCGAGCGCACCGCCTTCCAAAGGATCTATGATCTCGAATACATCGCCGGAACCGATACCCATGACGTTGGCCAGCGCGGCCCGGGCCTGCAGTACGTCCTTCTCGCGGTTATGCAAAGTGATCCGCGCCGCGCCAAGTTGAGCCGTGGTCTGAAGCACCTCCACGCGGGCCACGGAACCGATCTCGTACATACTCTGGGTCCGCCGAAGTTGTTCCTCGTTAAGGCGGACGTTTTCTTCTTGCACTTCCTTGAGCCGCTGGGCTCGCAGCAAGCCGTAGTAACCGGTCTTCACGTCAACGGTGATCTGGTTTTCGGTACTGACCTGCCCCAGTTTCTCGTTGTCTACTAGCTGCCGGTCACGCCGGATCGCGTTCCAGTTCTGGCCGCCATTGTACAGATTCATGCGCAGGAAGACGTTGTTGCCGTAATTCGTCCGGGTGCTGCCCGGCGACTCCCGGATCAACTCGCCCTCGAGGAAGAGTTGGGAATCGCCTGAAGTCGTCCGATTCGCGTTCATCAGGTTGGCGGTCAACTGTGGCATGACACCCGTATAAGAACCCAGAACGGCCGCTTGTCGGACTTCCACCTGTTTCCGGGCGATCTCGATCCGGGGATTGTTCCGCATTGCTATCTGAATACACTGCTCCAGCGTGTACGGACCGCCCGCGGTCGCGGCGGCCCCGGAGGACTGCCCGAACGCCGCTTCTCCCCGGGTGAACAGGCCGGCCGCGATCAGGACGGCGCAGCCGATGGCATGTCGCGTCTTCATTGAATAGCTCCTTGTTACGGTGGATGAAGTAGTTCCTTATTGAATTGCCCTATATTCGATTAGACGGGATTTTATGCGAAATCCCGCGCAACAGATCGGTTTATCTGTTAGACCACAGTCGAAGCGGAAGGTTTCCGGGTAACGGAGAAGAAGAGGAGGAAGGGCCAACACCCGTCACATGCGGCGACGCCAGAGTATCCACAGGCCGACCGCGAGGAGGCCCGCGCCCGCACCGATCCACGAGGAGTAGCCCGTGGGAGCGGGGGATGCGGTGACCGTCGGCTTGATCGTGCAGAGCGAAGTGAGCAGTTCGATGGATTCGCTTACGGCCACGTCACCGATCAGGGTGAAGAGCTTTCCGTCGAAATGGCGCCGCAGAATGGAATAGGGGCCTCGTTCCCAGACACGAACGTCGCCATGCAATTCGGGCGTACCCCTGGGAGACCGGTGCGACGCTTCAGAGGAAGCGATCCGCTGGAAGAGCGAGATGCGTGAGAGGCCGTCGCTGTACATGAAATGCACGAGCGGCTGGCCGTGGTGCTGCATGACGCGGCGTTGCTGCAGGATGAACCCCGGTGGAACGTAGACCGGGGCGTTCAACTTGAAATCCGCTTCCTTCTGTACTTCGCTGATGGAACCGCAGGCAATGACCTGGTTGAGTTCGACGGACTTGCCCTTCCATTCTTCCGTATCAAAGAGGTCCGGTGAAATCCGCGGGTCCTGTTCGAATTCCGTCAGGAAGACTTCCTCGACCAGCACGCCCGCCTCGTTCCGTTCTTCCGTGCGCATCACGAGGCCCGTCTCCTCGTCGATCCACGCCGTCATGGTCATCCTTCCGGGATGGCGGGGCTTGAAGGCCAGGACGGCCACCGGACGGTCGAGAATCCGATCGGCGCCGGCGATCTCGAGGTCGTAGTTGGTCTGGAGCAGGTCGAGACTGCTGAACTCCAGGTTCATGTCGAGCACGTTCGAGTTCGACTGGCGGCGATGCGAGTAGGACAGCGAATCCCCCGAAGTGGTACGCCGGTATATGTCATGGTCGACGCGGATAATGATCTCGCGGATCCGGCCTTCGGCATCGGGGATGTCTATGCGGTCCCGGTCAGGACGCTGATGGGTGATGATCTGGACGTAACGGGCGGTATCCCCTTCCGCGCTGAACCGCTGTTTCGTGAGGGTGGCGCGGTAGCTCACCAGGGCCGGGGCTTCCATGATCTTCTGATAGGTGATGTCCGGATCGACGCCGCGGGCCGGAGCGGTCATCGCGATACACGCCGTCGTGACGAAACAAAGGAATACAGGCCGTAACCGCATCTCGTACCACCTATTCCTTGTAGTTGACCATGACGGAACCCAGGGTACCGCTGGTAAACACGCTCTGGTCCTCGATAAGGGCGTGTTCCTGCAGGATGAAGAACATATCGTCTTCCGAAAGCGTGCGCTGGACGGACGGGGGCTCGACCGGCTGGATCGACTGCCAGATAAGCCCTCCCGCCACCAGCAACAGCACGGCCGCCGCCGCGATGAACCGGCCGGGCTGCTCGCGAGCCGGCGCGTCCCTTCCCTTCATGCCCGGCACCATATGGGCATGCGTCGTGCGCTCGAGCACCGCGGTCTGGACTTCCGCCACCGCGACCGCCTCGGGTTTCTTCGGTCGGCAGCAGCGCAACATGCCGCGGACGGACTGCAATCCGCGCAGTTCCCGTGCGCAATCGGGGCAGGATTCGATATGGCGCGCAATCTCGGCGACTTCCTCGTTGCCGCACATGCGCTCCAGGTATCGGGTAAGCCGCTTCTTTATCTCGTTGCAGTTCATGGCGCGTTCCTATAGATCAAGGTATCCGGCCAGTCGCTTGGACAGCACGCGCTTCAACTTGAGCCGTCCGTGATGCAGCCGGGACATCACCGTACCCTCGGGACACTGGAGAATTTCCGCGATCTGCCTGTGCGAGAGGCCTTCCAGGTCGAACAGCACGACAACGGTCCTGTGCCGTTCCGACAGGGTATCCAGCGCGGCCATGATAGACCGCTTCAATTCATCGCTTTCCAGCACCTCGTGCGGGTTCTTCTCGGAAGAGGGCAGATTGGAAACCAGAAACTGTTGGCCGGCGCCGCCGTTCCGCGAGCCGTAATCCGTAAAGGAGAACATGCGGCGTCGGGCTTCCCGCTTGCGGAAGTTGATGCACTTGTTGATCAATATGCGGTACAGCCAGGTCGAAAACCTGTACTGCGTATTGAACCGCTCCCGCGTCCTGAATACTTCGAGGAACGCGTCCTGGACGAGGTCGCGCGCGTCATCGTGACTCGCAAGCATCTGGTATGCCACGGAATAGGCCTTCTCGCTGTAGCGCCTCGTCATTTCGTCGAAGGCCGGGCCGTCACCCGCTTTGGTCCGTTCCATCAACCTGCGTTCTTCCTCGCGCCGGTCTTCGCCTGCGCCGCGCGCAGCCGGTTTTGTCCGTCCTTCGACCGAATGCACGTTCTTGACGGTGTTCATCCAGTTAAAGACCCTCCCGATCCTTACCCTTTCCTGGCCATTATTTAAACCCGTATACATATTTGGGTTCGTTATCTTCAACAATTCAGCCTGACCAGTACCCTTCATTGGTATCGAAAATCAGACCGGGCCGATTTCGTTGGATTTCCGATACATCTCGAGCGCCTTGTCGGCCTGTTTGCTTTTGTCGTAGATCGTGCCGAGATACCGATACGCCTGCTCGTTGTTCGGGTCATGGCGAAGCAGGGCTTCGAAGTGCTCGATCGCTTCCGTGTGCTTCTCCACGTGACAGTAAGCCTTGCCTAGTTGCAGGTGCACTTCCGCTTTCGTCCGGTCCACGTCCAGCGCGCGGGAAAGCACCCTGATCGCAGCGTCGTAGGTACCTATGGTGATGTAGAGCACACCGAGCATATAGCAGGCCCGGTAGAAATACGGGTCGTATTCCAGGACGCGAAGCAGGTCGGTCCTGGCATCTTCGTATTGTCCCATCTCCACGAACAGCTCCGCCCGGTCTACCAGCGTGTCCAGGTGGCCGGGATCGTTTCCCAGCGCGCGGTTGTAGTGTTCGAGAGCGGTTTCCTGGGCGCCGAGGCGAAAGAACATCCTGCCCAGGCTGCCCGTCGCGGTGGCATGTCCAGGTTGCCGTTCGAGTATACGCTTGTACTGCTGGATCGCCTGTTCGATTTTGCCTTTGTTCGCAAGGACTTCAGCCCTGTTCATCATGGCCGATAAATCGTCGGATCGATCTTTGGGCGTCTCTTCGACCTGTTGTTTCACCGGGTCGACGGCCACCGGCCCGGTTTGTTCCTCGGAAACGGGAGACTGCTGCGCGACCATGTCCTTTAACGTATCGAAGGGCATGAAGTGAGGGATGTGGCGGTCGTTCAGGCGCAATTCCACGTTGGTATTCAGGTCGCGGGCCGTGCGTGCTTTCCTGACTTTCACGTTGAAGGCGCCGAAACGGTGCAGATTCACCCGTTCGTCCCGGTGCATTGCCTCGGTAACCTCCGACAGGAATCCGTTCAGCACGACTCTTACCTTGTGCCTGGATACCTGTAGATCGGATGCCACTTCTTTTACAAGCGAATCTCTGTTCATGATACTCCGATCACGCCAGGGCGAAGCCGCGAGAGGTTCCGAAGTGCCCGCTTCCGAAGTGCCCGCTTCCATAGTGCCCGTTCCCGCGGATCGTCGGCCGCCCAACGACGGCATACGCCGGTAAGGTTACACGGCAATTACCGGTGAGATTATCCGGTGGCCGGGCACGCGAGCGCTTGCCTGAATCGATTGACTGTGAGGTGAATCTGTCGTGACTCCGAAAATCGGCCGTTACCGGCCGCATGTCAAGCAAGAATGAACGGTACGCGCACATTTGGCCGCCGGTCGGACGCCGGACGACAGGCGCGCACGGATGACAGGCGCGCACGGACGACAGGCGTCGGTCTACAGGCGCGCACGGTCGTTACGTCGGGGAACGCTCGTCGGATGCGGACACGTAGGAACGGTAGAGTTCTTCGATTTCTTCGGCACCAGCTACCTCGTCAAGCACCAGGAATCCGTAACGGAGATGAAGACGGTCCGATGCGGGGATTGTAAGGTCTTCTTCCATGAGCGGCCCGGTGCCAAGGAGATTGCGCCGGGTAAACCATTGCACCGGGTGGCGAAGGTTCCGCGGATGGTCCATCATGACCACCATGCCGCCCTGTGCGCCCGCGGCGGCGACCCATCTGTCCCGCGTTCTCATGATGGCTTCGTGACCGATGAGGCCGCTGCCGCAGGTATGGTGCGCATCGGCGAAGGGCAGCCCCATGCGCAGGATCAGACCGCTGTAACGGGCGGCGCGCGACGCGCCCAGGGTGACTTCTCCCTCGACGGGGGTGATCACCGAGTCGATGAGCCAGAGGCAGCGGGCAGCCCGGCCAGCCCGGTCAGCCCGGCCAGCGTCGCTGACCGCCGCGGTCTCCAGGAAATCGAACCGCCGCGCCTCCCTGATCACCGGGCGGCCGTTGCGGTCTACCCAGGTTAGGCGCTCGCCGACGGCGACGCCGCCGGACACGGGGTCGGATACCTCCGTGAATCCATCGTGGCGCTGCACGCCGTGGCTGCCGGGAACGGGAACGTACTTGCCTTGCTCCGGAAGGTACCAGGAACCGCCCCAGAAATTGGTATCGTTTACGTGTACCCAGCCGAAATACAACCCCGTATGCCAAGTGTGGTCCTCGGGGCGGTATTCACTGATCAAGCCGCCGGAATGGGTGTAAACCGGATGAAAACAGGGCTTGGGCGACTCGTCCCGGGGCAGGTGGCCGGTCGCGGCGTTGTATCGGCACAGCAACTGGCGGTCCGCCTGGCCGGTCCGGCCCGCGTAGACCTCGAAGCCCTTCCCTTCGTTGACTTCGAGACGAAGATGGCTTAGGTTTCTTTTGAATGCTTCCCGGGGCATGGCTAATCCGGTTACCTGGAATATCCGAATCGACGAACCTGGTGCAGGTCCGATCGGCATCTATGAAGTGCTTTGCTGTACTGTTTTCCCTGCTGGTGATCCCCGCCTCGGCGCAAGCCGCCACGATCAGCGGTTTCGTCACGGACCGCAGCAGCGGCGAGTACCTGCTTGCCGCCAACGTGTTCCTGAGCGGCACATCCCTCGGCGCTCTGACCAACGATAACGGCTTCTACGCGATTACCGGGATTCCCGGGGGTTCCTACGAACTCGTCGTGTCCTACATCGGATACGAAACGTACCGGGACACGCTGAGTCTCGGTCCCGAAGCCTTTCTCCAGCGGGACGTGGAACTCGTACCGACCGTTCTGATCGGCGACGAAGCCGTCGTAGAGGCGGAAAGATACCGGGACGAACGGCTGGCGCAGCCCGGGTTCGTCGCCCTGCAGGCCGCGGTGCTGAAGGAGTTGCCCGCCATCGGCGAAACCGATCTGTTGCGCAGCCTTCAGCTCCTCCCGGGCATCCAGGCCTCATCGGACATCAGCAGCGGCCTGTACATACGGGGAGGCGGCCCCGACCAGACCCAGATCCTGCTCGACCAGATCCCCCTCTATAACCCTTCGCACGCATTCGGTTTCTTTTCCATCTTCAACCCGGAAGCCATCAAGGACATGCGCCTGCACAAGAGCGCCTATCCCGCCAATTACGGCGGCAATCTCGGCGCGGTCCTCGACGTGACCAACCGCGACGGCAACCGAAACAAACTCGGCGGTTCGGGCGGGATCAGCCTCATCTCGATGCGCACCATGATCGAAGGCCCCCTTGCGAGCGGCTCGTTCATGGTCTCGGGACGGCGAACGTACCTGGAACCGGTCCTGGCCTATATCCGGTCGCGCGTGGAGGATATCCCTGGATACTATTTCTATGATGTAAACGCGAAAATCAACCAGAATCTATCCTACTCCGACAATCTGGTCCTGAGCGGATACTTCGGCCGGGACGATCTCAACCTCGAAACCAGCGAGAACGATCTCTTCAACGTTCGCTGGGGCAACTCGGCGGTCACCGGCAAATGGACGCACCTGTTCTCGCCGACGCTCTTCGGGAATTTCATGGTATCCGGCAGTGACTACACGAGCCGGCTTTCGGCGAATTTCGACGGCACGGAGATCCTGTTCAGGAACAGCATTCGAGACATCAGCGTCAAGGGCGACCTGGACTATGTCGCCGATGGGGCGCACGCGTTGAAGGGAGGCTTCCGCGCTTCGGCATACCGGTTCAGTTTCATCAGAAGCTTCAACCAGGATGTCCAGCTCGACCTCCGGCAGCAGCCCTATGTGATCTCGGTATATGCCCAGGATCAGTGGCAGGCCCGGGCTTCCACCTCGGTACGCCTCGGGTTGCGCGCAAACTATTACAGTGAACGCGAAACGATCGACCTGGAACCTCGCCTGTCCATCAGCCACCGGCTTTCCGAAGGACTGCGCCTAAAGGCCGGCGGCGGGCGGTACCACCAGTATCTGCAGCTCATCACGACGGAGGGCTTCAGCGGCGGTGATTTCTGGGTGCCGCTCGACGGGAGCGTGTCCCCCGGACAGGCGTGGCACTACGTTATCGGGGCAAGCTGGGATCCTGCGCCGAGATACCGGCTCTCGCTCGAGTCCTACTATCAGCGGCTGGGCAACCTGGTGGTCGTGGACAACACGCGGGCGGTGGGCGGCGACGAAACCCGGTCGGAGGATGTGTTCATCACCGGTGGAAAAGGCTATGCCACGGGCGTGGAGGCGTTCGTGGAGCGCATGTCGGGCAGGTTGACCGGATGGATCGGCTACACGCTCGGGTGGACGCGAAGGCAATTCCCGGAAGTGAACCAGGGCAAATGGTATCCTCCGAAATACGACCGCCGCCACGATCTTGTGGTCTCGGCCAACTACCGGACCGGCCGCTGGTCATTCGGCGGTAATGTGATCTTCGCTACCGGCCAGGCCTTCACACCCGCCTCCGCCCGTTACGAATTGCGGGAAACGGCCCGGACCGGCATACGGGAGGACTACTTCCTGCCCGCGGACCGCAACACCTCGCGGCTGCTGCCGTACCACAGAATGGACCTGAGCGTCAAGCAGGATTTCCGCCTGTTCGACCGGGACTTTCAGTGGTATCTGCAGGTGTTCAACGCGTACAACCATCGCAACGAGTGGTTTGTCCAGTATGATACGGAAGACGAAGAGGTGACTACCGCTGAAGTCGTGAAGATGCTGCCCATCGTGCCCACCATCGGGCTGAACTACAACTTCTGACCATGAGTAAAACGACCAGGCCGCCCCGCAGCATTACGCCGGTTCTGATGGCCGTCCTGCTCGCCGGTATCGCCGCCCATCCGGGTTGTTCGGCGGAGCGGGATCCGGCGACGCTCTTCGGTCCGGCCGAGCGTGAAACCATCGTCGTGGACGCTGTGCTGTATGTCGATCGCATGTTGCCGGAAATCATCGTCACCCGGACCCGCACGGCCGATGCGGTGGCGACCGGGGACGCCACCTCGGTGAATGATGCCGAAGTCACCGTCATACAAGGCCTTGCGGAGTACAGGTACGCGAGTGTCGGTCACCGGGGCCGCTACCTCCCGCCGCCCGGTGCGCCGAGGGTACTTCCCAATACCGAGTACCGGCTTCGCGTGCGTGCGCTGGGCGGAGAAGTCCGCGGGGTCACGAGCACACCGGATCCCCTGGTCATCGATGAGATCGCCGTCCTCGAAGAGCCGTCCATGGAGGTTATCCGCCGTCTGGATCCCGATTCAGCCGAAGAGAACAGGATCACGTATCGGGAGGGGCTGATCGAGGTCCGTTTCGATCCGCTCGACGTGGAAGCCTACCAGGTGATCGTCCTGGAACCCGGTTTCGAAGACGGAGGTTCTCCTCCCCTGGAAGCACGGGACGGCCGGCTGCTGCTGCCCTGGTTCGCCATCGGCTCGTCCGGAGAACACAAAGTCGAAGTGTACGCGCTGGACCGGAACCTGTTCGATTTCCTCAGAAGCGTGGAGGCCTCCGGACAGAACGCCTTCGGCTTCGGCAGCCTGGCGGGCGATACCTTCGAAAGACCGGTTTTCAATCTCGACGGCGGGATCGGCGTATTCGGTTCGGCCTCCCTGGATTCCTTCGGCTTCTTCGTCATTCCGGAAAGTTGACGTGACCCGGGTTCCAGGCGTCCCGTTGCTTTGACAATTGCCACCCCTCCGCCTATCTTCTGATTGCTCAACCCTTTCGTTATACATGGCCTTCCAGCGAACTGCGCGGTTTCATGTCTGCACGAACGCCCAACAACATCCCTGCCAGCGGTTTTCCCCTCCCGTATACCATTCTGGCGATCCAACCGGATGACCTTACCTCGCTGCAGGACGCGTCCTATACGTTGGCGCACTACGGGCACGGCGAAAAACCGGAGGTACGTTCCGGTCTGGATCTGGAAGCGATCGGGGGCCTGGCCGCTGCGCACGCCCCCGGATCCCTGCTCGCCGCCTATGGACCTGAAGACCACCTGACCGAGCGTCTCTGGCGGATCGCAGCCGGCATCGACGCCGTTGTGCTGGACGTGCGCCTGCTCGCCCGGATCCTGCTGCCCGGATTGAGGGACTACGAACGCGCAACGGTCGAACGATACATCGACTGGGGATCCGAGGAGACTGAGTACGTGGCCGCGGGACCTGAAGAGACGGTGGACAACGTCGCGGAACCTGCAGAGACCGCGGCCGAGGCTGATGACACTGGGCCGGTGGAGTCAGCGGCGGGGACCGAGGACGCCCTGAAGACGGCCATGCTGTGCCGGTCACTGCTGGATTTGCTGGCCTCCCAGGATCCCGACACCATGGAAACGCTGATCCTACTCGCGGAGGGCACCGGAACAGGGCTGGAGCGCCTCCTTGCCCGGATGACGGCCCGGACAGCCCGGACCGCCAGCCGCGGTGATACAGGGTCCCGCGGGGACCATTCGGCCCGCTCGGGGGAAAGACCGCCGATCGCCCATACCGCGCTCGGTCCGCCCACGATCGGCGACGGCTCGTGCGACACGGCCGAAGCGGACGGTGATCTCGATCCGATGGACACGGAGGAGCTGGCTCGCCTGTTTGAGACCGGCGGGCTGTTCGAAAGCAGCATGGAAGGTTACGAGCAACGGCCTCAGCAGGTATCCATGGTCCGCAGCGTCGCCGGCGCGTTCAACGAAGGCGAGGTGTTGCTGGTGGAAGCGGGTACGGGCACGGGGAAATCGCTCTCCTACCTGACGCCGGCCCTGATCTGGGCGGTGCGGAACGATCAGCGGGTCGTCGTATCCACCAACACGAGGAACCTGCAGGAACAACTGTTCTACAAGGACCTGCCCTTCCTGCTGGAGAATCTGGGGCTGGACTTCCGCGCCACGCTGCTCAAGGGCCGGTCCAACTACCTGTGCCTGGACCGGTGGCAGCAGGTCACCCGGCGGCCCGCGGACCATCTGACCGCGGAAGAACGGGAGGCCGCGATCCCTCTGGCCGTGTGGGCGCGAGAAACGAAGACGGGGGACATCTCGGAGCACGCGGGATTCAACCGGAGCGCCGGAGCCGGCCTGTGGGATAAAATCAACGGCGAGGGGACCGCCTGCCCACGGTGCGTGCTCAAGGAAGCATGTTTCGTCAACCGTGTCCGAAGGGCGGCCATGGCTTCCCACGTGGTAATCATCAACCACGCTTTGCTCTTCGCCGATCTCCAGTCCGACCATGCCGTGCTGTCCCGGTACAGCCATCTCATCATCGACGAGGCCCACAACCTGGAGCGCGCCGCCGTGCAGCACCTGACCCTGGAAGTGGGAGGCTGGCGCATGCGCCGCGTACTGGGCAGGATGCATGCGCCCGAATGGGGCGGGACCGGCGTGCTGGCAGGGCTGGACAGACTGGCCAAAAAAGCGGCGGACAACCTGGATTGGAAGGCTCCGCTGGAGGCGGGCACCCGTATGGCCATCGACCGGATCACGGAGGTGAACCGCCGGATCGAGGACTTCTTCCGCATCGCCAGCGACGAAGCGTTCGGCCAGTCGGACGATGGGTCGGCCCGTCGGACCAAACTGAGGTACCGGGCCGAAGACGAGTATGCCGGTATCCTGAGGTCATCGGCGCGGGTGCTCATCGAGGGGCTCGCCGGCCTGCGCGAGTCCCTCGGCCTGCTCCATGCGACGCTGGACCAGGTCCACGATTCGTGGTTGGACGACCGGGAATCACGGGGGAACGCCATCGTGGCCGCCATGGACTTCTGCACGGCAATGGAAGAGGCCCTTTTCGTGCTGACAGAGGCGAATGAGGGAGAACGCGTCTATTGGGTCGAAGCCACCAGGTCCCAACCCCTGTCGTGCGTCCTGACCGCCGCGCCGCTCCGGGTGGCGGACCGGCTGCACGACGACCTTTTCCGCCCTTTGCGTACGGCCGTGCTCACGTCGGCCACGCTGACGGTCGGAGACCGTTTCGACTATCAGCTCGAACGGCTGGGGCTCGACCGGATCGATCCCCGGCGGCTCCAGGTGCGGGGCATCGGTTCGCCCTTCGATTACGCGGACCAGGTGCTGGTCTGTGTGCCTGCCGCCTTTCCGACGCCCAGATCCGATGCTTTCCAAGACGCGGTCAGCCGGCTCATCCTGGACCTGGTCGTTTCCACCTTGCGGAGCACCCTGGTCCTGTTCACCTCGTACACCCAGTTGAACCGGACCTTCCAGGACATCGAACCGGACCTGGCGGAACACGGCGTGGCCGTACTGGCGCAGGGCACGTCCGGACCGCGCTCGGCGCTGCTGGATCGTTTCCGCAGGTCCGATACCGCCGTATTGCTGGGCACCGACAGCTTCTGGGAGGGGGTCGATGTGCCGGGAAAGGCGCTGGAAATGGTCATTCTGGTCAAGCTTCCTTTCGCGGTGCCGACCGAACCGTTGGTCCAGGCGCAGGTGGAACGCCTGGAAGACGCGGGGCGCAACAGTTTCTTCGAATACCAGGTACCGGAGGCGGTCATCAAGTTCAGGCAGGGCTTCGGCCGGCTCATCCGTTCCACCCGGGACTACGGCGTCGTCACTGTACTGGACCAGCGCGTCGTCGGTACGGCGTACGGACGCCTGTTCCTGGAATCCCTACCGGCGGGATCGGAGATCTACCCCGACGCGGACGGCCTGGTGGAGGGGGTGACCTACTGGTTCCGCGCACGAGAGAAGCGCCGGGTCGAACGCGGTTCATTCATCACTTAGGTTGCACGGTATACACAGGTTTCACGTTATGAATCAGAAGTCGCCATCGCCCCTGTCCGCGATCGGATCGGTGGTCGTATTCGGCAGGATGATCAAGCTCTCCCACAGCGTATTTGCGCTGCCCTTCGCTATGGCCGGCGTGGCCCTGGCCGCCCGGAGTCATGGGGTCGAAGGGCTGCAACTGGTGTGGATCGTCATCGCCATGGTGTCCGCCCGGAGCGCGGCCATGGGCTTCAACCGGCTCGCGGACCGTGTGATGGACGGGAAGAACCCCCGTACGTGGGACCGGGCTTTGCCGAAGGGACGGATCGCGCCCCGCGCCGTTACCCTTATCGTGGGCGCGTGCTGCGCGCTGTTCGTCTTTTCCGCCTACCAGCTCAACGAACTTTGCTTCCAGCTGTCGCCGATCGCCCTGCTGGTGATCCTGTCGTACTCCTATTTCAAACGGTTCACCTGGGCCACCCACCTGGTCCTGGGCCTCGCCCTCGCCATAGCGCCGGTGGGGGCGTGGATCGCCGTGACCGGCGCCTTCGATCCCGCGATGCTCTGGCTGGCGGCGGCCGTGTTGACCTGGGTGGCGGGCTTTGATATAATATACGCCTGCCAGGACTACGAATTCGACGTCGCGCAGGGCGTCCACTCGATACCGCGCCGCTTCGGGATCCGGCCGGCTTTGGTGGCGGCCCGCGTGCTCCACGCGGCCACGGTCGTGTTCCTGCTGGCCGTCCATCAGGTTTTCGATCTGCACGCGCTTTATCTGTGCGGCACCGTACTGGCAACCGGGATGCTGGTCTACGAACACACGCTGGTCAAGCCGGACGACCTTTCGAAGATCGATGTCGCCTTCTTCAACACGAACGGCCTGGTCAGTGTGGTCTTTTTCGTTTTCCTGCTGGGCGATATCCTGTGGCCGATATGAGTACCGCAGACGAAAAGTCCCGGCACATCCGGCGCATGTTCGATCGCATCGGGCACCGGTACGACCTGCTCAACCGCCTGCTGAGCGGATATGGCGATGTCCGGTGGCGCAGGGCCGCGGTCCGCGCGCTGAACACGTCGGCGGACGACCTGCTGCTCGATGTGGGCATCGGCACGGGCGACCTGGCGCTGGAAGCGCTGAAGGGCCGGCGGAAGCCGCGGTTGATCGTGGGGGTGGACGCGGCGATGGGGATGATGCGGATCGGCCGGAAGAAGTCGGCACATCCCGCGGGGCGGACCATCCGGTTCGTCGGGGGAAGCGCCGAAGCCCTACCCCTGCGGTCCGGGGTCTTCGACGGCGCGATGGTGGCGTTCGGCGTGCGCAACTTCACCGACCGCGCCGCGGGTCTGCGGTGCATCCGGCGCGTATTGAAGCCCGGCGGCAGGCTGGTGGTGCTGGAGCTTTCCGTTCCCCGTTATCCGGTGATCCGCCAGTTGTACCGGCTCTACGCCGTACACGCCATACCCTGGATCGGCGGCGTGATCTCGGGAGACGCGGACGCTTACCGGTACCTGCAGGTTTCGGTGGAAGCGTTCCCGGAGCGGGAGCGTTTCCGATCGCTCATGGAGGACGCGGGTTTCGTGGACACGGGCTGGCGTGACCTTACGCTGGGGGTAGCCACGGTCTACTGGGGGGACAAGCGGTCATGAAACATGTCATCGTCGCCGTCACCGGCGCCAGCGGCGGACTGTACGCGCTCAGGCTCCTGCGCGCTTTGTTGGCCGGCGGCCACCGGGTCAGCGTCGTGCTGTCCGGCTTCGGCCGGTACGTACTCAGGGAAGAAACCGGCCTGGGGACGGGCGGCGACCTGCAGGACGGGCTGGCCGACCTCTACGGCGACCAGGTGAAGAAGGGCACGCTCGCGGAATTCAAGATCGGGGACCTGGCGGCTTCGATCGCGAGCGGGTCGGTACGCACCGACGGGATGGTCGTCATACCGTGCTCGATGAAGACGCTGTCCGCCATCGCCCATGGTACCTCTTCCTCCCTGATCGAACGGGCCGCGGACGTCACGCTCAAGGAAGCCCGGCCCCTCGTGCTGGTACCCCGGGAAACGCCGTTGAACGTCATCCACCTGCGCAACCTGCTCGCCGCCGCCGAAGCGGGCGCCCGCATTGTGCCGGCCATGCCGGCGTTCTACCAGAAGCCTTCCAGTTTCGACGACCTGGCCGACTTCATAGCAGGACGGGTGCTGAACCTGCTCGGCATCGAACAGAACCTCTTTACCCCCTGGGACACGCCATCCGGCGAAGGGGAGTCCGCGGAATGAAAGACCGGGATATTCACCGGGTGATCTCCATCCTGGAAGACGAGACTTCCAGGTGGACCGAAACGGCGTTGACGCTAGTGGCCGAGCAGACCCGGCGCGATCCGTTCCGCATATTGATCGGCACCGTGCTCAGCCTCCGGACGAAGGACGAGACGACCGCAGCGGCCTGCGAGCGGCTCTTCGGACTGGCCGACACGCCCGAGTCCATGCAGGCCCTGCCGGAGGAAACCGTGGACCGCGCCATCTATCCCGTGGGCTTCCATGCCACGAAGGCGCGCAATATCCTGCAGATCTGCGAGATCCTCGTGGAGGAGTACCGGGGTATCGTGCCGGACGAGATCGACACGCTGGTCACTTTGCCCGGCGTGGGCAGGAAGACGGCAAACCTCGTGGTCACGATCGGTTACGGCAAGCCGGGCATCTGCGTCGACACCCACGTACACCGCATCTCCAACCGCTGGGGGTATATCGACACCCGGAATCCGGACCAGTCGGAGTGTGCCTTGAGAGAGAAGTTGCCTTCCGAATACTGGATCCGGTATAATGACCTGCTCGTCATGTATGGCCAGAACCTGTGCAAGCCCGTTTCGCCTTTCTGCAGCCGCTGCCGCCTGTCGCCGTACTGCGAGCGGGTCGGCGTGGTGAAACACAGGTGACGGCGCAGTCCGCATATCCGGTTTCATGAAGGAGAGGCATCAATGGAAGCATCACTGAATACGCCCAGGGGGCTCGGCCGCGCGCCTCATATCATCGCGGCGTTGTCCGTACCCGTGAGCGAAGCGGGTGAAATCGACTTCGAAGTCTTCGCCCGGGACCTGGAAAGAACCGCGGGGTACGGGATAGAACCCGCGGTGCTCATGGATACCTACCAGATCAACCACTGCACGTTGGAGGATCAGGTCAGGGGGTTGGAAACGACGCGGGAAGTCATGAACGGGCGGGCGTTTACGGCGGGCGTGTACGTGGAGGACGAGATCCGGGGAGACGGGATCGAGGACATCATCCATGCGTACCAGGCCAAGATAGAGCAGCTGGAGAACCGGTACGGCGCGAGTCCGATCGTATTCCAGACCGAGCGCTTGAAAGATGCGGACGCCGCCACCGTGGTCCGCGTCTACGAGGGGCTGGCCGAAGCCTCCCGCGGCGGACTGAAGGCATTCGAACTAAGCCCGGTCTTCGCACCGAACGGCTGGATGTTTCCCGATGACGCGCTGATCGAGATCCTGGCCGGCGACAAGTGGGCGGGCGCGAAACACTCGTCCCTGGATCCATCCATGGAATGGGTGCTGCTGCGGAAGGTCCATCAAATCGGAAAGAAGCTCTACACGGGGAACGACTACGATTTCGCCTCCATGATCTTCAACGGAAGCGACGCGCTGCTGGGTATCGCGACCTTTATGCCCGACAAGTTCCGGGAACTCGCGGATGCCTTGCGGGACGGCGACCTTGCGCGGTACCACGACCTGGGGAACCGGATGGAATTCCTGGGGCGGGTCGCGTTCCAGCCGCCCGTGCCGGCCTACAAGCACAGCGCGGCCATGGTGAAGAAGATGCGCGGCTGGTACCCCACGGACTACGTGCTGCCCGACAACCCCCTCAGGCGGGACGAGGCCCACCGGGAAGCGCTGCGAGTAGCCCTCGAAAACCTGGACATTCCCTGCGGCTAAAGCGGCCGCTACCGCCGGGTGTACCGCGCCAGGAGACTCGAGATCTCGCGGGTCAGTTCGCTCGTCTTGTCGCCGTCGCGCGTTAGCGTGCTTTCAAGAGCGTCCGCCAGGGCGGCGATCTCATCGCAAAATGCCTGGTGTTCCCGGGCGTGTCTGGAGAGCGCGGCGCGCAGGTCGGCGAGTATCTCCACCGCCCTCACATCGGGTTCGCCGGGATCCTCCGCGGCTACCTCGGGCTGCACATCTTCCGCGGCTTCCACCAGGTCTTCTGCAGCTTCCACCAGGTCTTCCGCCGTTTCCTCGTGATCCGTGACCGCGGGGTCGTCCCCGGGCCGGGCGTCTTCCGCGTCCACCGCGCCTTCCGTGTCCGCGCGATCTTCTGCTGGCTGCGCGACTTCCGCCGTTACAGCGTCTTCCGCCGCTTCCACGCCTTCGTCACCGCGTCCGGGCGTTTCTTCCATGTCGTCTTCAGGCGCTGATCCGCCAGCGGCGTCTACCTCGTCCGGACCGATGCCGGCTTGCGATTCGGAGGAAGACTCCGGTGATAGCTCGACATCCAGGGGCGCCCGGCCGTACTGGCGGCGCGTTGTACCATTCGAATCAGGAATCGCCGGCGCTGATTGGCCGATCGGCGGATGCATGAACAAGTCGATGGATTCCCTGGACACGAAGTACCTGCCGTCTTCCATGTAGTATTCCAGCTTGCCGTCTTCGCACATCTGCGTCACCTGGTCGGGCAATCTCATCATCATGTCCGCAGTTTCCCTCAAGGTCATCCACTGCGTCTCCGGCATCTTCTCCTCCCGTGCTTGTAAATGTACTGCCCGCAAGCCCTTGTTCCGGCCCGTTTTCGAGTTCGGCTCATCCGTCGTTACTTAGAAAACCTCTCCGGCTACCTGCCTGCCGTCAATTCGCAATTGCAATCTAACGCTCAACAGCGCTTTGGCAAACACTTCCACGCGGTGTTCGTCGGTGCCGATCCGCAGATTCGTGCTCAATATGCGCGTTTTCCGCAGCGACACGCGGCGGATGCTGCGATCCCTGCAGACTCCGTCGACGTACAGCCGGGCGTCCTGGGTCCAGGTGCTGAATGCCCTGATCTCATGGCCTTTGAATTCCGTCCTGCATTCGACGCCTTCCGGGTTCGCCATGTTGCTTCAACTCCGTGTGAAGTGCGTCGAACCGCTCATCACGCATTGGCCGCAGTCCTTGCTACGGCAGGTCTCGAGATCAATCTGCAACAGGCCCTGTTGAAGGACGGCCCGGTCGATGGAGGCCTTTTTCTCAGGCGTATCGATGAAAAGCAGATTCGTCATCGCCTGGACCACGCTGTTGTTCGCCTGCCGGCCGTAACCGGCGTACATTTCCCGGACGAGGTTCATCCGGTCCGACTGGCTGTCCCGGTCGGCGAGGGCGTAGATGAATGGAAGGACCACGTCGACCATTATGCCTCGCTGGCGGTCGCGGCCCATCAGCGCATTGCGCGCCGTTCGCGAGGTCTCCCCGAACACCGTGTGTCTCAACCAGTAGTCGCCGGGCAACGGCCGGATCATTTCCTCGAGCTTCCGCGCGGTCTGCCGCAGCAAAGCGACGGGTCCCCGGCCGGCGCCGGCGTTCATCGGGCCGGCGATCAGCGTGTCCAGGCCATCCTGCAGGCCCGACGCGATAAAATAACTCATAGCGGCAAGCCGGACCGTGGGGAAGTTAAAGGGTCTTAACCGGAAAAACAACCAGTCATGTTCCCGCATGGGACGGGCGGGAATGGACGGACGGAAGGCTTCCCAGCGCGTTTCTATTTCCCTGACGTACGGGTCGTCCGGGATTTCGCCGCCGTAGGAGAGCCGCTGTGAGGGCAGCAGCCCGGCTGCCCCGAAAATCAAGGCCTGCAGATCGATGATGCGATGGCCGCCCCCTGTGCCGATCAGAGCGCGGATCGTCGCCAGGGGCAGGCGCCGGGCAAGCGACTGGCAGGCATCGGTATTCTTCGTGTAACCCGCGGCCCGCATGGCGAACTCATAGAGCGTCTGTTCCGCAGAAACCTGTTCCATCCTCCCGGACATTTCCGCCGCCTTATTCCGAAACCGGTCGGATCCCTTCCGGTCCAGCAACGCGTGAACGCGCTCGACCGACAGCAGTTTCATCAGGTCCTGGCAGGGGTAGCTGGCAGGGGCCGGGTCCTCCGTTTTTAGCCTGTATTGTTTTTGTATCCGGTCCAGGCCGTGCCTGAGGTGCTCGGATAACACCAGCGTTGGGACGAACTGCCCATTCTGTTTCCTGACGGCCGGAAGCTTCTCGTCATGCCACAGGACGACGTGCAGCACGACATTGTTGTAAAGCGGGTCGCTCGTATGGCCGCGCCGACGCCAGTCGGCGGGTCTGATATGGATTTCCACGTCTCCCCTGAGGCGCTTCCCGGGTCCGAAGGACAGAACCGCCTGGAGAAAATCGGGGCCGCTGTCGGGATTCAAGGTGCCGGGATGATGGACCCTGAGTGTCCGGCCGTCGGTGAGCCGGAGCCTTCCGGTCCGCCCGGTCCGCCCGGTCCGCCCCGCCCGCGCCAGCCCCTTCTGCCACAGATGCCAGATGAGCGCTTCTGCGATTTCCGAATCGGCGATTTGGTTCATATTACCTGTTTCAGCATGTTCTTTCATGCCTGGTCTCTAACCCAATAGTCGGAAGAACATCATCAGTCTCGCATGCCGCAGTCCGAAGGCGATGCGCGGCCCTTCGGTTGTCCGGGACATCAGGCAATTGACACTGGTTTTTTCTGGTGATTGGGTTATAATCCGGTTTAAAGCCGGAAGGCGCCCCCGTCCATCCGAATCTCACGAGTCCGGTGACCGCGTGACCGCAGCCTATTCCATCCTGCAGATCATCAGTGTGCTGGTCTTCACCCTGTTGTTCGGGCTGTCGGCCATGTTGCTGTCCCCATTCAATCCTTCGGGGCGCCTGGTCCACTGGTTCGCCCGCTGGTGGGCGCGAACCCTGTTGTGGGTGGGCCGCGTGCCGGTACGACTTGAAGGGCTGGACAATATCCCAGGAGGGCAGCCGTGCGTGCTGGTCTCCAATCATGCCAGCGCGGCGGACATACCCATCCTGTTCGGTTCGCTGCCCATCCAGTTCAGGATCATCGCCAAGGATTCCCTGTTCCACATACCGGTCCTGGGATGGTGCATGCGGCTGGCCGGCTACATCAGCATCAACCGTACCAATCCGAAGAAAGCCATGCGGAGTCTCAAGAAGGCGGCCCGGCAGATCAGGGAAGGGTTTCCCGCGGTGGTCTTCCCGGAAGGCACGAGAACGCGGACCGGAGAACTGCAGCCCTTCAAGGCCGGCGCCTTCCTGCTGGCCATAGAATCCGGCGTGCCCGTTGTGCCCGTGGGGATTTCCGGCAGCTTCGATATCCTCGTGCGCGGCAGTATGAGAATCCGGCCCGACGCGCAGGTCGCCGTGCGCATCGGGAGACCCATCGCGACCGAAGGCTATACGACGAAGGACCGGCGCGGGTTGGCCGAGCAGGCGCGGGAGGCCGTCGAGGAATGCCTGCGACGGGAAGGCCGGTAGGGATGGCGCGCCCGGCGGGTTCGGTTTTTAAAGCAGGCAACGCGGTCCTGTTCGATCTCGACGACACCCTGGCCGACCGCGACCGGGCGAGAGACCGGTTCTTTTCGTTTCTGCTGGACACGTACTTCCCGGAGCTGAAGCGGGGAGGAACTCCATGGTCCGAGCGCATGGACACGCTGCGCGGCCTCGATCGGGCAGGCCGGGGCAGCAAGGCCGCGATCCACGACTATCTTTTCGGTGAGCGTCCGGTCCGCCTGGTCCGCCCGGTCATGCCCGCTACGGCCTTTGTCGAGTTGATGCGCAGCAAAATCGCCAGCTATACCTCCTGGTCGGAAGGAGCCGAGCCGCTGTTGAGATGCCTTCAGGCCAGAAAGCACCCCTTGGCCGTGGTCACCAATGGTTCTAAATCCCAGCGAGACAAAATCGAAGCCCTGGAAGCGTCGAGGTATTTCGAAGCGGTGCTCATTTCCGGGGAAGTAGGCATCGCCAAGCCGGATCCCCGCATATTTCGGCAGGCGCTGTCCCGGCTGAACGCCGCGCCCGGTCGGTCCGTTTTCGTGGGGGACAGCATGGAACACGATATAGCCGGCGCTCGAAAGGCCGGGATGATGACGGTCTACATCAAGAAGGGAGAGGCGGAAGATCCCGATGACGCCCTGTGTGACCTGGTCGTTTCCGATCTCAGGGAATTGTCGGACCTGGTCATCGGTCTTGACGCCTGTACATAAACCATTTTTGCAAGGAGCGTATTTAAAATGAGACGATCTCCCCTGACCTGGACACTGGCCCTTTGCGTTGTCCTCTTCGTATCCGGTTGCACGGAAGACACCCCTCCCGTGGAAGAAGCGGCGACCGCCCCGGATGCGGGCGCGGCGGCCCCGGATGCGGGCGCGGCGGCCCCGGATGCGGGCGCGATCACCTCGGATGCGGACGCGACGGCCCCGGATGCGGGCGCGGCGTCCGTCTCGGCGGTGGATGGTCTGCTGTCGGAACACATGGCCGCCGAAGCCATGCTGACGGCGCACTTCGTGGCGGCCGCGGTAAAGGCAGGCATGAGCACGGAGGAGATAAACGGCGCACTGGCCGCGGTCGCCGATGGGTCCGCCATCAGTGAATTCTGGGTAAGCGACGAGACCGGCCGGGTGGTGTATACGAATATTCCAGAAGTGGAGTTCGCTTTCCCCACCGACCCGGACGACGAATCCCAGGCGGCACCGTTCGCGGCGCTGCTGACCGGCGGTCAGGCGGTCGTCGACCAGGATTTCATGCCCCGGGAACTAGACGGCATGGTCTTCAAGTACGTAGGCGCGCCCGGGGTGGACCAGGCGCGCATCGTGCAGGTAGGCGTGGCGGCGCCGGCGGATTCGGCCGCGCCCTGATCGACCGCGCGGGTTCCATCCGGTCGCCGAATGCTCGCTCGGGCAGACCGGCCGGCCGGCATGTCCTCCTCTGAAAGAACTGAGCCACCGATGCACACCGTAACGGCAAGCGTCCACTACGAAATCACGCCGCCGTGGGCGATCCTCGAACGCAAGCTCATCGACACGATGGACGAAGCGGTCCATCCCTTTATCGAGAAGTACACTCGCCCGGACGGCTCGCTGATCTGGGCGGACACCTGGTCCGGAAGCCGGGACGGGATGGATGATTTCTACGAAGCCTTCACCAATTTCGCCCAGTACTACAGCCTGGGCGGCGGATACCATCTGCTGGAGGCGGCGGACCGGCACTGGGACGCTATCACCCGGCAACTGACCTGCTTCGGGCGGATCCATCGGGAGTATGAGCGGGGATACGACCAGTTTCACCAGAGCGAGAGCTACATCTACTTCTACCATCTCTGCCTTGCCGACCCCGACAATCCCAAGTTGCGCGACCGCGCCCGGCGGTTCGCCGGCTTCTACCTGAACGAATTCCCCGACGCACTGAACTACGATCCGGTGCATCGCATCATCCGGGCGCCCCACAACGGCAGCGGCGGACCCGCCTGGGGGATGAGCGAGGACGACAGCCGGCTGACGTACAATCCCGGCCCCGGCATGCGTGTCTACGGCCTGCCGCTGAGCGACGTCCCGGGGATCACGCACGTGGACGATCTCCAGGACCCCGCGAAGGCGCGGGTCATGGGCAGGGCCATGGCCGAGCGGTTCCGCGAGGGCGACGTGGGGAACAACCTGAGCGTCAACGGACTCATCATGAACGCCTATCTGATGACCGGCGACGAGAAGTACCGGGACTGGCTGCTGGAGTATACCGGGGCCTGGCTGGAACGGGCCCGGGAGAACGGCGGGCTCATGCCGGACAACGTGGGGCTGGACGGGCGCGTGGGGGCCCTGCACAACGGCAAGTGGTACGGCGGCCTCTACGGCTGGACGTGGCCCCACGGGTTCTACAACCTGGGTTACGCCGCCATCACCGCGGCCAACAACGCCTACCTGCTGTCAGGGGACGCCGGCTGGTTCGACATGCCGAGGGGCATGATCGACCGTGTGCTGGAGGAGGGCATCGACGCGGATTTCGATGAAATGGCGGCCCAGATCAGCATACGGGATCACTACATCGGCGTCGACCGCAGCCTCGGTCCCGACCGGCGAACCTTCCTCACGCCGTACCGCTACGGCGACCAGGGTTGGATGGACTACCAGCCCATGCCCGTGACGTATCCGCTGAACGTGTGGAACGTGTCGGAGGCCGACGAGGACCGGGCGCGCATGGACTTCCTGCGCGAACGCAGCGGCTATGACTGGTCGGCCGTCGTGCCCTTCAGGGACAAGGGCGACATGCATCACGACGAGCCCTGGCTGCTCTACCTGCGGGGAGAGAATCCGGACTATCCTGAACGGATGCTGGGGGCCGCCCACGCCCTGGTCTGCCATCGACTGGCACAGATCCGCGCCGACGATTCGGACCTGGAAGCCGGGCCGAGCATTCATCTGTGGCAGCAGTTGCAGCCCGTGACCACCGAGGCCCTCGTGCAGCTGACCATGGGATGTCCCCAGGCCATCTACTACGGCGGCATCCCCAACGCGAGGCTGCGCTACTACGACGCCGACCGCAAACGCCCGGGCTTGCCGGCCGACACGGCGGCCCTCGTCGACCGGATCGAACCGTCCCGCGTGGGCGTGCACCTGGTCAACCTGCACCCCGCGGAAACCAGGCGGGTCGTCCTGCAGGCCGGCGCCCTGTCCGAGCACACCTTTCGCATCGCCTCTCATGATGCGACCGACACGCCGTACCCCGGCGCCACGGGGGCCTACGCAGCGCCGAAGACCTCGGTATGCCGCCGGTCGCTGCAGATCGACGATTCACGCCTGCTCGTGGTGCTGCCGCCGGCCACCCGGATCCGACTGGACCTGGAGATGGCCCGTTACGTCAACCGGCCGCGGTACGAAACCGCCTGACCGGCCGTGTCTTCGGTCATCCGGTGAATTCGAACCGCCGGATGAGGTCCGGTTCCCGAGGGTCGAGCGGGGTGCCGTCGGGATGCATCATGTCGTGCTGCCAGACCGCCGGGGTGGGATCGCCCTGCTTCGACTCCCAGGCCAGGTAGGTCTGTGTCCTCCCCGCCACGAGCCCCAGTTGTACCACCCGATCCGATTTTCCGCGAACACGGGGAGCATGTCCGCGAAGGTGTTGCCGTGGTGCCGACGCAGCCACTCGGTGCAGATAACGGGCCGGCCGTGCGCATTGCACCGGGCGAGGCTGGGACCGATGTCTTCGGCCGCCCCGTAGTAGTGGAAGGTAACGATATCGGACAGTTCGAACAGCAATGCGGAGAGGTCGTCTTCGAAGGCGTTCCACGTCCATGGTCCCGTGGTAAGCGGCTGCACGGGGTCGACGGAACGGGCCCAGGCGAAGGCGTCCTTAACGAGCGGCTGGCTCCGCAGGTCGTCGTCCGGTTCGTTGTACAGGTCCCAAACCAGCACGCGCGGGTCCGATCCGAAGCTGCCGACGATGTCCTTCACGTAGCGCTCGAGACCCGGCCAGGCGTCCCGGTCGGCCAGGCGTTCGAACCCCGGACTCGGCACCCACTGGCTGTTGTGCACGCCGGGCACCGGGCCGTCCTGGGGTCCCAGGTAGGGATCGCGTCCCCCGAAGAAGCAGTCGCAGAATAGGATGACCATGGCGCTTACGCCGTGCCGCGACGCGATAGACAGGAACCGGTCCATCCGCTCCTTCAGGCCCTCGGGGTCGTCTTCCCAGACCAGGTACTGCACGAAGACCCGCACGCTGTTGTAGCCCGCCGCGGCGGCCCAGCCCAGTTCCTGGTCGATGGTTTCCGGATCGAAAGTGGGCGCCTGCCACATTTCGGTCATATTGACGGCCGTGCGCGGCAGGTAGTTGCAGCCGCGGATCACGCCAATGTCACGGTACCAGGCGTGGGCTTTTTCTGTTGACCATCTGGTCATGACATGCCTTTCAGGTTTATTTAAGAACTTCAGGCAGCGCCTTCAGTCCGGATGGTCTGCCAGGGACTTCAGCACATCCGCGATCCGTTGAAGCGCCAGGGCCCGGTGGCTGATCCGGTTTTTCACCCCCGCGTCCAGTTCGGCGAAGGTGTTTTCGTAGCCCTCGGGCACGAACAGCGGATCGTAGCCGAATCCCGCGTCGCCCCGCGGCGCCTGCAGAATCCGGCCCTCGCAGGCCCCTTCCGCGGTCCAGGTGCGGCCGTCGGGTACCACGACCGCCATAACGCATCGAAACCGGGCCGTGCGTTCGGCGTCGGATATCCCGTCCAGGGCGCCGAGCAGGCGCCGGATGTTGTCCTGGTCGGTGGGGTCCCTGCCCGCGTACCGTGCCGAGTGGACGCCGGGCGCCCCGTCCAGGGCGTCCACTTCCAGGCCCGAATCGTCCGCTAGCGTGGTCTTTCCTGTGTACAGCGATACGGCCCGCGCCTTGATGAGGGCGTTCTCCTCGAAGGTGCGGCCCGTCTCTTCCGGTTCGGGACAGCCGGTAAAAGACGCGGCCGGCGCGACCCGCACGCCGGGGAGCAAAGCCTTGATCTCGGAGATCTTACCCGGGTTGCGCGTGGCCAGGACGAGGGTCATGTTCGTGGTCTAGTCCCGGGCCAGCGCCTGTTTCTGAAGGTCGATCAGCCGGTTTACGCCCTGTTTGCCGAGGTCGAGCATGGCGGCCAGCTGATCCGTTGAGAAAGGGTGGTGCTCGGCGGTGCCCTGGATTTCCACCAGGTCGCCGTCGCCGGTCATGACGAGGTTCATGTCGACGTCTGCCGTGGAGTCCTCTTCGTAGCACAGATCGAGCATGGGCACGCCGCCGATGATGCCCACGCTGATGGCGGCGACCGCGTCACGGACGGGGTCGCGATCGATCAGCCCTTGCCGCGAAAGCCAGGACACCGCGTCGCGAAGCGCCACGTAACTGCCCGTGATCGACGCGGTCCGTGTTCCCCCGTCGGCTTCGATGACGTCGCAATCAATGAGGATGGACCGTTCACCCAGGCTGTCCAGGTCGAATACGGCGCGGAGCGACCGCCCGATGAGCCGCTGGATCTCCTGCGTGCGACCGGAGACGCTGCCGCGCCGGCCGTCGCGGGACACCCGCGTGTTCGTGCTTCGCGGCAGCATGCCATATTCCGCCGTGACCCAGCCCTTGCCGCTCCCTTTCAGAAAAGGCGGGACGCTCTCGTCCACGCTCGCCGAACAGAGCACGGTCGTGGCGCCCATGGAAATCAGCGCGGATCCTTCCGCGTGCCGAAGGTAGTTGCGCCGGATCTCGACGGGACGCAACTCGTCGGTCTCCCGGCCATCGATCCTGGACACAGGCGTCACGGCTTCATCCTTTACTTTTGCGTAAATGCTTTTGTATGGACGATCGGACGATACCGCAGCACGGAGACCGCGCTACATGTTCTCTTCCTCTTCCGCGATAAGCGCGAGGGCGTCGCGGGGGTCTTCCGCGGCGATCAGCTGTTTTCGCAGGTTGTCGTGCCGAAGCAGGCGGGAAATGTGGGCGAGCGCCCGGATATGGGGACCGGAGACATTCAGGGGGGACACGAGCAGGAAGAAGAGGTAGACCGGCTGTTCGTCGAGGGACTGGAAATCCACGCCCTCCTTCTTGATCCCGAGCACCCCGACCAGCCTGTCGACGGCCTTGCACTTGCCGTGGGGAATGGCGACCCCCTTCCCGATCCCGGTGCTCATGATCTTCTCGCGTTCCAGGACGGCCTGGAGCACTTCCCTGTTGTCGCTGATCCGGCCGGACGCGGTCAGTGCCGCGGCCAGTTCCTCGATCACTTCCTGTTTCTGCGTGGCCTTAAGGTTGACCAGGATAGCGTTTTCGTCCAACAGTTCCGTCAAGCTCATGCCGTGCTCCTGTATCCCGAACCTTCCTGAAAAACGGAATCGCTTCAAAAACCTGTGTGATTCTATGTACCCGCCCCGCAATTGTCAATAACGATTTGGACGGCCTCCGGGTCCGGCGGTGAAGCGGACATTAGAAAAGCCGCCTGACCACGTCGTCAGACGGCTTCTTGTTCCCTGGCAATCTTCGGCAATCTTCGGCAATCTTCGGCGAGGCGCCGGTTCAGCCGCCGGCCCGTTCCGCGAAACTGTCGGCCGTCATGTTGGCTGACTCGAGAAGCATTTTGAGATCATGCCATTTCTCGGCCGCGTTAAGTTCATTCAATTGCACCGTCAGCGAGTCGGCGAATGCCGAGGCTTCCTGGGCAAGCGCACGGGCGGCCTGGCCGCGTCCCTGCTCGATGCTGCCCGAAATCTCCCCCCATCGTTCCAGGAAAGCCGGCAGGGCTTCATCGACCTCGCGTTTGGTAAACTCCTTCTGCACCACGGATTCCTGGCTGGCCGATTCGACGAGCGCCATGGTGTTTTCGGCGGCGGTTTTCGCGTCGCCGTACTCCTCCGCGGCCATATGCGTCCGGGCCTTTTCGAACTCGGCCGCGGCCGCTTCGTATTCAGCCGGCGCGTACTTGTCGACCTCGGCTTCCATGGCGGCGGCCATGGCATCCTCCGCCCCGTTCATCGCCTCGGTGGGCGGTCCCGCGCATGCAGCGGCCATGAAGAGGCATGCGACGACGCTCAGCGCGGTCAGATAGGCCTGCTTGGACATGATAGAACCTCCTGTTCGAACCGGTAAATGATGTATGTCGGATCGCTCGAATCGGTATCGAATTGACCGGGTAAGGCAATACTTCAGCAGTATAACTCAAATATAATAGAACGGTTAGAAAACCTGTCCAGCAAAAAAGGCGTCAGGCACAAAAAACATGGCCTGCCAGGGGAATGAATCCGGTGGGCGGGGTCCGTGGTTGCCGGGTGCGCCGAAGGGGTGAACGGGGCCGTGATTGCCCTTGACTTCCCGGCCTGCCGACCTTAGTGTGAAGGGTTCGATTCGGAAGCGGTTTCGTCTCGATGGACGGACCGTTTCGAGAGCCGTCCATACGCCGAAAGGAACAACGCGAAGCATGGTTTCTGAAGACCTCCTCAGGAAGCAGTTGGAATTCGTCCTGCACGATACCAGCTTCGACCTGGGCGAGAAATTCGAAGGCAAGGTCAGGGACAACTACCGGCTCAACGGGAAACGGATCATCGTGACCACCGATCGGATCTCCGCCTTCGACCGGGTCTTGTGCGCCCTTCCCTTCAAGGGCCAAGTCATCAACCAGACCGCGGTCTACTGGTTCGAACGGACCCGGCATATCATTGAGAACCACCTGATCGACGTGCCCGATCCGAACGTGCTCGTAGCCAGGGAGTGCCAACTGATTCCGGTCGAGATGGTCGTCCGGGGGTATCTGACCGGCGTGACCACGACGTCGGCCTGGTACCACTATTCCCGGGGAAGCCGCGACTTCTGCGGCAACGCGCTGCCGGACGGCATGATAAAGAACCAGGCCTTCGACCGGCCCATCATTACCCCTTCGACGAAACCGGAAAAAGGCGCGCACGACGAGTCCATCTCGGCGGAAGAAGTGCTACGCCGGGGCCTCGTGGACGAAGGCGCGTACCGGGAGATGGAAAGGGCGGCCCTGGCGCTTTTCGCCTTCGGGACCGAACGGGCGGCCGCCAACAACCTGATCCTGGTGGACACCAAGTACGAATTCGGCCTCTTCGAGGACCGGGTCGTGTTGATCGACGAGATTCACACCCCCGACTCTTCCAGATTCTGGATCAGGGATACGTATGAAGATCGTTTCCGCCGCGGCGAGGAACCGGAGAAGATGGACAAGGAATACGTCCGTGGTTGGCTCGCTGACCGCGGTTTTCGCGGCGACGGTCCCATACCGCATATACCGGACGAGATCAGGATCGAAGCCGCCCGCCGTTACATTACAGCCTACGAGATGATCACCGCCAGGGCTTTCGAAGCCCGGAACGAGGATGTGTTGCAGCGGATCACCCACCGGCTGCGGAACCCCATGTAGCCGAACCGCTCTCGTATGCGCCTGCCAACCCTCCTGGACATCACGGAAGCATCCCCCGTCGTACAGCGGTATCTCACGCTGGCCGCCGATGACGCCCGCACCGCGCGGGTGTCGGGGCTCGCCGGCTCTTCGCGGTCTCTGCTGCTCGCCCACGCGCACCGGAAACGGGGCGGCGCGACGCTGGTCATCGTGGAGGACACGGACGCCGCCGAGGAGATGTACGAGGACGTCTCCAGCCTGCTGGACCCCGATGACGTGGCGTTGTTTCCTCCCTGGGAGGTGTTGCCCTACGACCAGGTATCGCCGCCGGGGGACCTGTCGGGAAGGCGCCTGGGCGCGCTGCACGCCCTGATGAACAACCGGCCGCTGTTCGTCGTCGCGACGGTCCGGGCCGTCATGCAGCGCACCATGCCGCCGTCCGTGCTCGCCGCCGCCGTCCTCCAGGTCGTAGCGGGCGCCACCATCCCATTGAACGATCTTACCGCGCGGTGCAACCGGCTCGGTTACGAGCGGACGGACATGGTGCAGGCGCCGGGCCACTTCAGTGTGCGGGGAGGTATCGTCGACGTCTATCCGCACGGGATGGAACAGCCGTGCAGAATCGAGTTCTTCGGCGACGAAGTGGAATCGATCCGCCTGTTCGATATCTACACCCAGCGGTCTTCGCGGAACATCGGCGAGATGACGGTGCTCCCGAACCGGGAAATGATCGACGATCCGGAAATGCGCGACGATGTGATACAAAGGGTAATGCGGGCTGGAGCATCGTTATCGCTCGACGCGTCCGAACTGGTGGCTCATATCGAGGACGGCGGGCTGTTCGAAGGCAGTGAACGCTACCTTCCCTACTTCCATCCCTCCGCCGCCACCATCATGAACTACCTGCCGGACCGTACGCTGATCGTCCGCTGCGAACCCGATGAACTGGCCCGCGAGGCCGAGTCATTCGAGGCGGAGTACGAAGACACCCACCTGCGAAGAACCGCGGCGCACGACCTGGTTCCCGGTCCGGAAGAAGCGATCCTGCGCTGGTCCGGCGTAATGGAGGAGTCGGCCTATTACGGCACGATGGACATGGTGCGCGGCACGCGGGCGGCCGATGGGTGGCTCGCGGTCGGCGCCGAGGCCTCCGGCGTGTACCAGGGGGCGATGGACGTACTGAAGTCACGGCTAAAGGATTGGAAGGCGGACAACGCCCGGGTCGTGGTGGTCTGCGACAATGAAGGACAGGCGGAGCGGCTGCGCGAGATCCTGGGCCCGGACGCCCCGGAGATCGAGATGGCGGTCGGGCCGATGCACGCCGGGTTCATTCTCCCGGACCTGCCGCTCGTCGTGCTGACCGACGCGGAGATCTTCAACCGGTACCGGAGACGCCGCCGCAAGGTCTTCAAGGAAGGCGTGGTGATCGAGGACTTCACCAGCCTCAAAGAGGGGGACTTCGTCGTCCATATCGACCACGGCATCGGCCGGTACGTCGGGTTGAAACGCATTTCCGTGGATAACCGGGAGAGGGACTGCCTGACCCTGGTCTACGCTGGAGACGACCGGGTTTTCATCCCCATCGAGCAGCTGCACCGGGTCCAGAAGTACATCGGCTCCGACGGCGAGGCGCCCACGCTGTCGAAACTGGGCGGGAGAGCCTGGGAACAGGCCAAGAAGCGCACGCGCAAGGCGGTCCGGGTCATCGCCGAAGACCTGGTCAAGCTCTATGCGGCCCGGCAGGCCAGCCCCGGGTTCGCCTTCTCGGCCGACACCCCCTGGCAGCGGGAAATGGAAGACTCCTTCATCTACGTGGATACGCCGGACCAGGAGCAGGCTTCCACGGACGTGAAGTCGGATATGGAGAAGGCGGTGCCCATGGACCGGCTGATCTGCGGCGACGTGGGCTACGGGAAGACCGAAGTGGCGATCCGCGCCGCGTTCAAGGCGGTTCAGGACGGGAAACAGGTCGCGGTGCTGGCGCCGACCACCATCCTGGCGCAACAGCACCTGACCACCTTCACCGAACGGCTCGCGGACTACCCGGTGAACATCCGCATGCTGAGCCGGTTCGTACCGCCAAGGGAGCAGAAGGCCGTTGTCGCGGGGCTCGGGAAGGGCGAAGTGGATATCGTCATCGGCACCCATCGTCTCATTTCCGGCGACATCGACTTCAGCGACATGGGCCTGCTCGTGGTCGATGAAGAACAGCGGTTCGGCGTGGTCCACAAGGAACGGCTCAAGCAGCTGAAGACCTCCGTGGACGTCATGACCATGACCGCTACGCCCATCCCGCGGACGCTCCACATGTCGCTGGTCTCCGCCCGCGACATGTCCCTCATCACCACCCCGCCCAGGGACCGGCTGCCGGTGCACACCGAGGTGGTGCGTTTCAACGAGGAGGTGATCTGCGAGGCGATCATGCGGGAGGTGGACCGCGGCGGACAGGTCTTCTTCGTCCACAACCGGGTTCAGTCCATCGAGGCGGTCGCCGAGTTTCTCCGGCGCCTCCTGCCCCAGGTGTCTTTCGTCGTGGGCCACGGGCAGATGCAGGAACGGGAACTCGAAAATGTAATGATCGATTTTCTGGACCGTAAATACGACTGCCTGGTGTCCACCATGATCATCGAGTCCGGGCTGGACATCCCCAGCGTGAATACCATCCTGGTGAACCGCGCGGACCGGTTCGGCCTGGCCCAGCTGTATCAGCTCCGTGGTCGCGTGGGGCGGTCCAATCACCGGGCCTACGCCTACCTGATGATTCCCGCCGCCGGCACGGTGACCCCCGACGCCCGCAAGCGGCTGGCCGTGATCGCCGAGTATACCGCGCTCGGGTCGGGATTCCACATCGCCATGCGGGACCTGGAGATCAGGGGTGCCGGCAACCTGCTGGGCACGGAGCAGCACGGGTTCATCTCCTCCATCGGTTTCGATCTGTACTGCCGTCTGTTGAAAGAGGCGATGCAGGACCTCAAGGGCGTGACGCGGGAAGAGACGCCAGAAGCCGAAGTCGAACTGCAGGTAGCTGCCTTCATTCCCGATGACTATATCGCGGACCGGAAACTCAAGGTCGGCTTTTACCAGCGTCTTTCCCGCGTGGAAGACGAGCAGGAGGTCGCCTCGCTGCGTGAGGAGATGCAGGACCGGTTCGGCCGGTTGCCCGATCCGGTGCGCGTCCTCTTCGACCTGGTTTCCATCCGGCAGATTGCGGCGAGGATCGGATTGCAGCAACTCAGGATACGCGGGAGCGAGATGACCGTGGCCTACCGGAACGGTCTCTATCCTTCGCGGGACCGAATCGCCAGCGTGACGGACGATCCCGCGCTGGACATCGAATTCCCCCACGGAGACGGTTTCCGGATCAGGGCCGGACTGACCGGCGAAACGGAAGCCGAACGGGTCGATCTGGCCAAAAACCTGTTGCTCAAACTCCTGTAATTGGTTAATGATACTTGCCCGGTTGCCGAAGTTTGACCTGCCCGCTGGAGTATGAAGATCAGCATGAAATCCGCGGTCTGTTGTACCGTTATGCTGAACGTGGCGCTTGTCTTGACACAGTGCCAGTGCAGCTCGATTCCGGAAGACCCCGATTCGGTTGTCGCGAGGGTGAACCAGTCCACGCTGACGGTCGATGAACTGAATGCCGAACTGGATGCCACGGCGTTGTTCGCCGCTACGCCCCAGATGAGAAAGGACCGGGTGTCCGACTGGATCCGGACCGAGTTGCTCTACCAGGAAGCCCTGCGGCTGAATCTGGACGGCGACGACAAGACGGTCCGGGACCTGGACCGGATGCGCCGGGAGCACCTGGCCAACGTCGTGCTGGAACACATGGCCGCCGATTCGGCGATCGTGGTATCCGACGAAGAGGTCGAGGCCTATTTCGAGGCCAATCGGCAGGAATTCGTTTACCTCGAACCGGAACTCAGGGTCTCGGTGATCGTTCTACCGGACGTGACCACGGCCCGGCAGGTCCGTAACCAGTTGTCGCGCCGGAGCGCTACCTTCGAGGAACTGGCGCGGACGCGGTCCATACACGCGTCTTCGGTCGATGGCGGGGACCTGGGATTTCTGAAAAGGGCGGATATCAGCGACGTTTCGGTGCAGGAAATCGTCTTTTCCCTGAGTGCCGGCCAGGTTTCGCGGCCTGTCCTTTCTGAAAACGGTTCGTTTATATTCAGGGTCGCGGAGCGTCGCGAAGCCGGCGCGCTGCCGCCGCTGGACGAGGTCCGCGGCGAGATCGTCAACCGGGTACTGCGGGACAAGCGCCGCGAACTGGTCAGGCGGTACGTCGATGCGCTGCGGCAGACGGCCGACGTGGAAATCCATGACGGGAACCTGATGCGGCCGGAACCCGGCGGGCCGTAGACAGGGCGCCGCAGACAGGGCGCCGCAGTAAGGGCGCCGCGGAAAGAGCGTCGCAGTAAGGGCGCCGCCGAAAGAGCGCCGCAGACCGGCACAGGAGGAGCATGACCTTGCGATCAATCACCCGGCATATCCCGTTGCTGCTGTTACTGGCCTTGGTCCTGGCGGGACGCCCCGTCCAGGGCCAGCAACTGGTGGACTACGTCGTCGCCGTCGTGGACAACGAGATCATCCTCTACTCCGACGTCGTCGAAGCGGTGAAGATGTACCGCATGCAGGAGACGGAGCAGGAGCCGGAAGACCTCCCGAACCAGTTGTTGAAGGACATGGTCGATACGCGCGTTGTGCTCGCGTACGCGCGCAGGGACAGCGTGCGGGTACCCGCTGAACAGGTAAACGGCGCGGTGCGCCAGATCATCGACCAGTACACGGAACGGCTCGGTTCCGAAGAAGCCCTGGAACAACTGGTGGCGAATTCGGGCATGACCATGCGGGACTGGAACCGGCTGCTCCGGCGCCAGAAGGAGGAGGAGCTGCTGCAGCGCAGGCTCGAGGAAGACCGCTTCGGTGAAGTCCGCGTTACCGGCCTGGAAGTGGCCCGGTACTATGAGACGCACTACGACAGCATACCGTCGAACCCCGTCCAACTCGACCTGAGCCATATCATGATCACCTCACGCCCGGACCCGGAAGTCGTGGCCGCCATGAACGCGCGGATTGACGAGATTCGGCGCCGCATAGCCGACGGCGAGGATTTCGGCGAGATGGCGCGGCGGTATTCGGAAGACCTGAACAGCGCCAAAAACGGCGGAGACCTGGGATTCTTCACCCGCGGCACGTTCATGGCCGATTTCGAAGAGGCGGCTTTCGCCCTGGAGACGGGCGGCGTCAGCCACACGGTGCAGACGGACGTGGGCCTGCATATCATCAAGCTGGAGGAACGGAGGGACGACCGGATCCGCGTGCGGCACATATTGGTCCAGATCCCGAAGACGGATGAGGACGATCACCGGGCGCAGGAGACGATTTCCTTGCTGCGGCAGCGGATACTCGACGGCGACGAGACTTTTTCCGATGCCGCGGCGAAGTACTCGGAAGACCTGGCCTCCGCTTCCGAAGGCGGCCACATCGGGGAGTTCATGCTCGACCAGTTGCTGCCCCAGTACCAGGCCGCCCTCAATGCCGTCTCCATCGACGAGATGACCGAACCCATCAAGGTGGTGGACCAGGGCGCCGTCTCCTATCACATCATGCGGCTGAACGACAGGACCGGGGGCGACAAGTTCACCCTGGACGACCACTTTCAGGAAATCACGAATCTGGCCAAATTCGCCAAGTGGAGTGAGGAGAGGGAACGGTGGCTCAAGGATCTTCGCCGCGAGTTGTACATTGACGAGCGCGGCCTGGACGTCCTGCCCTGAACGACCTGCCCTGAACCGAGATCCGCGAACGCGCGTCTAACGCGTGACCAACCTGCGACATCCCGTGAGATGAGAGTAGATCTCTTTCTGAAACGGTCCCGCATCATCAAACAGCGGGACGCCGCCAAGAAGGCCTGCGACCGGGGTATGGTTACCATTTCCGGAAGGTCCGCGAAACCCGGCCACCAGGTCGCGGCAAGGGACATCGTCGTCGTGGCCTGGCCCGACAGAAGGCTGGAATTCGAAGTGTTGAACGTCCCGGAAGGAAACGTCTCGAAAGACCGGGCGCAATCCATGTATCACGTCCTCAGCGACGAGCGCCTGATTGATAACGTTTCAGGCTTCGAAGCTCGTTGATGACCGCCCGCCCGGACGCGAAATCCCTTGAGCATGCGCCACAGGAAAACCCACCCGGCTGATCCGGAGCTTCCCTACAACCAGTTGGCCCCGATATACGATCACGTGATGCGACACGTGGACTACGATCGGTGGGCCGACTACATCCAGTCGATATTCGAACGGTTCGGGGCGACGCCGAAGGACATCCTTGAACTGGCCTGCGGTACCGGCGTCATGGCGTGTATCCTCGATGACCGCGGATACCGGATGACGGGCATGGACCGGTCGGAAGGCATGATCGCCGTCGCCAGGCAAAAAGCCCTGGACGGCCGCCGGTCCATCGCGTTTCAGGCCGGCGACATGGTAGATATGCACGTTTCGGGCAGCTATGACGCGGTATTGTGCCTGTACGACAGCATCAACTATATCATGGATGAAGCGGACATCGCCGCCATGATGAATGGGTTGCGCGGGGTGCTGAACACCGGCGGCCTTTTCGTGTTCGACATCTGCACGGAAATCAACTCGCGCAGGTACTTCCATAAACAGGTCGACCAGGAAAGCAAAGGGGATTACTCCTATATCCGTCGCTGCGAGTATGTCCCCGGGTCGCGCGTGCAGGTCAATGAATTCCAGTTAACCTTCCACCGCTGCGGGAAGCGGTTTTCCACCCGGGAACGCCACGAGCAGCGGATCTATCCCGTGGCCCGGCTGGCGGAGATCTGCCGGCAATCGGGCTATCGCGTTCTCGGCGCATTCGACGGCTTCAGTTTCCAGGAAGCGTCGGAGCGATCCAACAGGGTCCACTACGTGGTCCGCCCCGCCTGATGAACGGTCCCCGATATGGCTTTCGATCGCGTTATTGGTCACGAGAAGCAGCGGCAACGGCTCATGGAGGCCGTTAAGCAGGACCGCCTGGCCCACGGGTACCTGTTCTCCGGGCCGCCCGGCGTGGGCGCCGAGGCACTGGCCATTGAGCTCGCCTGCGCGGTCAACTGCGAATACGGTCCCGGGGAGCCCTGCGGCCAGCCTGGTCAGCTTGGCCAGCCTGGTCAGCCTGGCCGGCAAGATCAGCATAGTCCGCGCGGCCCATGCCGCCATTGCCGGCGGATTCGCGCGCTCCAACACCCCGACCTGCACATCCTGGTTCCGTCATCCTCCGCTCCGCCCCCGGATCGGTCTTCAGGCCGGGGCGAGGGTTCGTCCAGTCGCGGCGAGGGCTCGTCCGGCCGCGCGAACGCCCGGGAGGAGCGCAGGCAGGGCCTGGCCGTCCGGCTGGCCGAAGACCCCTACGGCGCCCCGCCCTTCGGAATGAACGACATGCTCTCCGTGGAGGATGTCCGGTCGCTGCGCAGGGAGGCATCGGCCAAGCCCTACGAAGGACGGAGGAAGGTGGCGGTCATCGTCTCGGCGGACCGGATGAACGCCGCGGCCTCGAACGCACTGCTCAAGACGCTCGAAGAGCCGCCGGGATCCCTGATGCTCATTCTGACCGCGTCCCGGTCCGGGAGGCTGCTGCCGACCATCGTGTCCCGTTGCCAACCCGTTTTTCTTTCGCGCCTGCGGGAGGACGAGGTGAAATCGGCGTTGATCGAGTGGTACGCCGTATCCCCGGAAGCAGCCGGGGAACTCGCACGCAGGTCCGAAGGCCGCCTTGCCGAAGCGCTGGCGGCCAGTTCGGATCGGGGTTCGAAGATCCGTGATGACGCCTTCGCCTTGCTTGAATGTATATACGACGGGACACCGCTGAGCCTGTTCGAGCAGGTGGAATCCCTCACCGCGTCTCACCGCGAAGAACCGGTCGTGGAGAAGATACTCGACCATCTGCTGTCCCTGTACCGCGACATGTTCGTCCTCTCCTCGACAAGCGGGTCCCCGACGCTCTCGAACACGGACCGCACGGCGCCGCTGCGGGAACGGGCATCCGCGATGAACGTGGAAGAAATCGAAAAGGGGATCGCCGCCATCGAGGAAGCCAGGCGGGACATCGCGCGCAACGCCCACGTCCAACTGGCCCTCCTCGTGCTCGTCCTCAGACTCAGAATGAACCGTAGATACGCAGGTCCCCGGCAGGCGTCTTCCACCCGGACGCCATCCCGCGAGAGACTATCCGATGAAACATCGTCCCATGCCCCGCCCGCCTCAGATTGATCCGTTGACAAACCCCCTTCCACACCCTATCCTGATGCTGGAACAAAACCGGGTCCCACAGGATTGATCCACCCGCGTCCGAGAGGTGGTCGTGGCAGAGAAAATTCTCGTTACAGACGCGTTGCCCTACGCGAACGGCAAGCTGCATATCGGTCATATCGCTGGTGTCCATCTGCCCGGCAACATCTACGTACGCTACCAGCGGCTGAAGGGCCGGGACGTCGTGCACGTCAGCGGATCGGACGACCACGGCGTGGCCATCACCCTGGCGGCCGAGAAGCAGGGGATCACGCCCAAGGAACTGGTGGACAAGTACTATCCCGTTATCCGGGGTGCGCTCGAAGACTTCGGCATCGTCTACGACAATTTCTCCCAGACCTCCCGCCCGATCCATCACGAAACGGCCCGGGACTATTTCCGCCGCCTGGATGAGAAGGGCTGTTTCGACGTGCGCGAGGTCGACCAGATCTACTGTCCGGCAAACAACCGTTTTCTGCCCGACCGCTACGTGGAGGGCACCTGCCCCCACTGCGGCTCGGGCCGGGCCAGGGGAGATCAATGCGAGGCCTGCGGCACCATTCTGGACGCCACGCAGCTTATCGATCCCCACAGCGATGTCTGCAAGGGATCCCTCGAGGTAAGACCGGCCAACCACTGGTATTTCAAGCTCGCCCGCATGTCCGCCCGGCTGCAGACTTGGATCGATACGAAAACGCACTGGAAGGTCAACGTGCGCAATTACTGCCAGGGCTGGTTCAACGAGGGGCTGTCCGACCGGCCCATCTCCCGGGACCTGGATTGGGGCGTAAAGCTGCCGATCGAGGAAGCGGTGGGCAAGGTCATGTACGTCTGGTTCGAGAACACGCTGGGCTACGTGTCGTCCACCCGGGAATGGGCGGTGGCGCAGGGCGACCCCGATCGGTGGAAGGACTACTGGCTGAACCCGGACTGCAAGCTCGTCAATTTCCTCGGCAAGGACAACATCGTCTTCCACGCGATCCTCTGGCCGGCCATGATTATGGAGCACGGGGATTTCGTCCTGCCTTCGGAGATCCCTGCCAACGAGTTTCTCAACATCGAGGGCCAAAAGCTGTCCACGAGCCGGAACTGGGCGGTCTGGCTGGACGAGTACCTGGATGACTTCCCGCCCGATCCGATGCGTTACTGCCTGGCGTCGATTTCGCCCGAGACCAAGGACTCCGACTTTACGTGGAAGGACTTCCAGGCGCGCAACAACAACGAACTGGCCGATATCTTCGGAAATTTCGTAAACCGGACGCTGACCTTCATCAACCGGTATTTCGACGGAGTGATCCCGGAACCGGGGACGTTTTCGCCGGAGGACCGGGAGATGCTTCAGGCCGTGGCCGGCGCTCCGGACCGTGTGGGCGCATGTTTCGAGTCGTTCCAGGTGCGGGGTGCCGTACGGGAGCTGATCGCCCTGGGAAACCAGTGCAACCGGTACTTCAACGACCAGGCGCCCTGGAACACGCGCAAGACCGACCTCGCACGTTGCGCCGCCACGCTCCACGTGTGCATGCAGACGGTGAGGGTCCTCGCCGTGGTCATGTCTCCCATCCTGCCGTTCAGCGCGGAGCGGCTGTGGAAGATGGCGGGCCTGGAAGGACGCGTCGATGCGCAGATGTGGGACGAAATCGAGATCGATGCGTCGTTGTCCGGCCGACCCATCGGCGAAATCGAAATCCTGTTCCACAAGATCGACGACGATACGATCGACGAGCAGATCGGAAGGCTGGGCCGGTCCGATGCCTTGAAATCCGTGGAAGCGGAACCCGGCGGAACGAAATCCGTGGAAGCGGAACCCGGCGGAACGAAATCCGTGGAAGCGGAACCCGCCGGGTCGGTTCGGACCGAACTCGTATCGATCGACGATTTCCGCCAGATCGATTTGCGCATCGCAGACATCGTGGCGGCGGAACCGGTACCCGGAACGGACCGGTTGCTCAGACTGCAGCTGTGCATCGGCGCGGAGGAGCGGCAGATCGTGTCCGGGATTGCCCCCGGGTATACGCCGGAGAAACTGGTCGGCCGGCAGATCGTGGTGGTGGCGAACCTGGAGCCCGCGAAAATCCGCGGCATGGAATCGAGGGGCATGCTGCTCGCGGCCGAAGACGACGACGGCGCTCCCATCCTCCTCGGTCCGGACGTCCGCGTCCGATCCGGTTCATCGGTTACCTGAAATCCGGCCTGCCGGCCACACGGAACGTACGTCATTCAATAACCTGCACCCAATCGCTGCCTTGCTGTTCGATACGCATACCCATCTCACGGACGAAGCATTCGACGACGACCGCGCCGACGTGATCCAGCGGGCCCTGGACGCGGGCGTGGAACGCATGGTCGCCGTGGGGTATGATCTGGAGAGCAGCAGGGCCGCGGTGGCGCTCGCCGAAGACCGGGATTCCGTGTATGCCGCCGCGGGCATCCACCCGTGCCACGTCCACGAAGCCCGTGAAGAGGACTACCGGGAAATCGAGAAACTGCTGAAGCATCCGACCGTCATCGCCGTGGGCGAAACCGGCATCGACCTGCATTACGACCGGTCCACCTACCCGCTGCAGGAGACGTCGTTCAGAAGACACATGGAGTGGGGCGGAAGCACGGGACTGCCGGTTATCGTGCACGACCGGGACGCCCACGCCGAGGTCATGACCATGCTGGGCGAGTTTCCCGGCGAGGAAACGACCGCGATCCTGCACTGCTTTACCGGGGACGTCGCCATGGCCGAAAGAGCTGTTTCCATGGGATGTTTCCTGGGGTTCGGCGGCATCGCGACGTTCAAGAACTCGACGGTGGGCACGGTGGTCTCCGGATTGCCAGCGGAATGCATCCTTGTCGAAACGGACGCACCCTATCTCGCGCCCGTACCCCACCGCGGACGCCGGAACGAACCATCATACCTCGTAAACACGGCCGAAGCGGTCGCCCGTCACCGGGCCGTTACCGTGGATGAACTGGCACGGACCACAACCCAGAACGCGAACAAGGTGTTTCGAATCCATTGAGTACGGTGCTCGATCCTCCTGAAGACCTGCTGGCCAGCCTGCGCCGATCGGATTTTCGCCCATCCAGGTCGAAGGGTCAGCACTTCCTGAACGATACGTCCATCGCCCGCCGCATCATCGAATCGGCGGGCGTAACGAAGGATACGGCCGTACTTGAAATTGGTCCGGGGGCCGGCGCGTTGACCCGCCACCTTATCACACTGGCCGGCGGTGTGACCGCCGTGGAAGTCGATTCCAGGCTGGCAGGCGTCCTCCAGGAAGCCTACGGCCGATACGATCACATGACCATCGTGATCGGAGACGTGCTCGATCTGGACCTGGCCGACCTGATGGGGAAGTATGGCGAGCCCGGGTTCGTACTCGTGGCCAATCTGCCCTACGGGATTACGGGTCCCGTGCTTGACCGGTTGATTGCCCATCGCGGAAAGATCAGGTGCGCGGTCATCATGGTTCAGCATGAAGTGGGCGGACGCCTGACGGCGCGGCCGGGTACGAAAGCCTACGGCGCGATCACCGCCATCATGGCGTACCACTACGCCGTGGAATCGTTGTTCCGGGTGGGCGGCGACCGGTTCGTTCCCCGTCCGGCGGTGGATTCGGTCGTCCTCCGGTTGACGCCCCATGAGCGGCCGCCGGTTACGGTCGGGGACGCCGACCTGTTGAACGACGTGATCAAGGCGGCCTTTCAACATCGGCGCAAGATGCTGCACCACGCGATGAATCGCCTGGTTCCCGGTTCCGCCGGCTATCTCTCGGATCATACCGGCATCGACCTGAAACGACGCGGTGAAACCATGGACCTGAACGAGTTCGCGGTGCTTGCCGATGCGCTTCGGGTATTCCGGGACCACCACCAGGACGATTGCTGACGGACCGCAATATGCGCTTCCGCTTTTCACATTCGGCCAGAACGAGGATGGCGAGCAGAAAAAGCCAGCGCCGGTCGTACATCCTGTACGCCGGCCTCGGAACGGCTGCTGTCGTGCTGCTGGTCCTCGCCGTGTGGATCATGCTGTATGAAAACCAGGCCAGGAAGGTCGTGGACTGGCTGCTGGACCGGCCCATCCCGGTTGCCGTGCCCGAACTCCAACGGACGTCCGCCTGGAAAACGGACCAGCAGGCGTTTCACGCGATGGAAGCGGCCCTGTACGGTGCGTTCATGAATCTGCAGGTCACACCGGACAGGATACGGGACACCGTGCCGCGCACCGCGACGGCCACGGGCCGTTGGAGGTCCATGGAACGAAGGATCATCGTTTCGGATACCTATTCGCTTACCCAATGCAATCTCGAGATCGCCAGGGCGGTCGTCCGGGCGGGCGGAAAGGTCTCCCGTGCGGAGGAACGGACCAGGACCGGGGCGTTGCTGCTCGAAATCACCTTCGATGGCGACGTAACCCATCGCCTCGATATAACCCGCGACCCGGCTGTTCGCCGTAAAACGGGTCGTCTTGCCGTCGTGATCGCTTATACGGACGAAGATCAGCGAGGCATGGTCGAGGAACTCTCCGAATTCACCCGGCCTCTCAATTTCGCCCTGTTTCCCTGGGCTGACGGCGCAAACGAATTGGCTGCCGAACTCACGCGCGGCGATCACGAGGTTATGGCGCTGCTACCCGTTCAACCGGCGTCTGACGCCGCCGGTCTGCCGCGCAGGAGATCCGTGTCGCCCACGCACTCGGAGCTGACCAACCGCCGCGTCGTGGAAGACGCCCTTTCCACGCTACCCGGGGCTCAGGGCGTCCTTCGGTATCCAGCCGGCCGCATGGAAAATGAAGCCGAGGTGCTGGCCCCCGTGCTGGACGAACTGGGCAAACGGAACCTGTACTACCTGGACAACCCGGGCGGACCGGGAGGTTCAAGCGGACCGGGCGGACCAGGCGGTCCGGAGGATCGGGTCGGGGGAAGCGGCCGGCTTCGGGCCTGGGGTGTGCTCGATCCCTTGTACAATCCCGTAATCATATCCATGAACCTGGACCGCGCGTCGCTTACCGCCCTGGACGACACCCGCGCCGTCGTCATCGCCGATGCCAGGTCCCATACCCTTCAGGTGCTGATGGACCGGATGAGGTATCTTGAAATCAGAGGGATCGAGTTCGTACGGGTTTCCGACCTCGTGGACAACTGACACCGGAGATCACCCATGGTAAAACTGAGTGTATGCGTAGACCAGGTCGCCGCCCTTCGGAATATCGCGAAACGGGGGGAACCCGATCCCATGACTGCGGTAATGATGTCCCAGGTGAGCGGCGCGGACGCCGTAACGATTTCGTGGGCTGCCGCCGATTCGCTCTACCTGGGCGGGGAATATGAAATCATCAGGCAACTCGTGCACACGCACCTTAACCTGATCGCACCGCCGGACCTGGAAGTACTGCGTAGTATCTTGACGATTTCGCCCGATATGGTTACCCTTGTTCCCGAGGGTTACGGGCACGCCGGCCTGAGAAACGACTGGTCCGATTCCTCATGGCCCGAAGGCGATTCCCTGGAACGGCCGGTGGAACGCATGCTGAAGGCCCTGCAGGAAAAAGGGATCCTGACGAGCATATTGATCACGCCCACCGCTTCGCACGTCCGGCAATGCGCCGAATTCAAGGCAGACTACGTCCACCTTGACGCAAGCCGGTTCGTACAGGCCGCCGACCCCGAAGAGAAGGGCCGGATGTTCCAGGAAATCGCCGGTACGGCCAGGACCGCGTCACGTTTGAACATGGGCGTTACCCTGGGACGGGGCGTCGATTACCGGACGGCGGCGGATCTGGCGGGTATCGCCGAGGTGGAGGAAGTGGTGGTAGGCTACGCCGTGGCCGTGCGGGCGATGACCATCGGGTTCGAGCAAGCCGTCCGCGACCTGGTCGGCATCATCCGCCACGCGCCGAGGTCCCAGGCAGACTGGTAACGTGGCCAACCGTGCCGCACTCGGAAGCGGTCCCGAAAGGAACAGTACCATTCTCAAGCGCATTTCATTTCTGGTGTTTCTCGCCGTCACCCTGCTAGGCGCGGTCCTGGTCTCCCCGACCATCAGGCTGTGGTTTTCGTCTCCCGAGTCCATCGAAGCGCTTGCGCCCGAAGAAAGGAAAGCGCTTTACAGCCAGTCCACGGTACCGGGCATCGACCTGGCCGGCGGTTATCGGCTAGCTGTAAGCACGGACCTTTCCCGGTTCACGGAACGGGGCAGGACCCGGGCGGTGGAAGGCCTGGTCGAGAACTGGCGGCGGCGCCTTAACGCCTTCGGGATCTCCGAACCGGTCATTACCGCGCGGGAGAACGACACGTTCGAAATCGTCGTTCCCCTGAGCGCGGACACCGGTCTCATAAGCAGGATAATCCGGGAATCGGGCGAGATCACACTGCATTTGTTCAAGGACGGCGCGGAAGTACAGGCCTTGCGGCAACGTATTGACGATGCCCTTCGTGAGCGGACCTCGTCCGCCGCGGCCACGTCCGCCGGAAATGGCGGCCAGGAATCGGCGATAACGGTAGGACCGGAATCGGCCGGATCCGGGGGATCGGCATCGACCGGGCCGGGCGAATTCAGCGCGTTGCTTGCAAGCATTACGGTGGAGGAAGGGATCGGGGACATCGCGGTCCGGGAAGACAACCTGGATGCCGTACAGGCCATACTGGCCGATTCAACGGTACAGGCCGGCATTAGGGCCTTCAACCTGGCCAATCCGCCCGCCGGCTCCTTCGCATGGGCTTCCGTCCCGGTGGAACGCGGAGGCAGGCTGTTCCATCCGCTCTACTTCATCAATCAGGATATCGACCTCAACGTGCAGCCGGTGGCGTCGGCCGTGGTCAGCGACGCTTCGGTAACGGTGAACCGGGGCGCGTACGCGGTACGCCTGTTCCTGCAGGACGAGGGCAGGGAGAGTCTGGCCAACCTGTCCAGCGCCAACGCGGGAAACCGTGTTGCCATCAAGATGAATGACCAGGTGTACGTGAAGTTGAGTATACAGGGCAGAATACCCGACGGACGGATAGAAGTACCTGGCGGAGACTCGCTGGAAGAGGCCCGCGCCCTTGCGGTCATCCTGGAATCCGAGTCGCCGCCCCTGGACGTGGCGCTCCTGGATCAGCCGGCGGATGCGCCCTCACCGCTGGGTGAAGGGGCCGCGGACAGCGCGGCCGGCGCCGGCGCGATCGGTCTCGGATTGCTCTGCGCATTGTTCGTTATCCGGTACCGGGCCGCCGGCCTGCTTTTCGTTATGGGGATGCTGCACTTTCTGATCATGACCGGAGCGGTACTGAGGCTGTGGAACATCGCCGGGATTGCGCCATATTTCACGCTTGCCGGCGCGGTGGGTTTACTCGGAGCGGTGCTTGTCTTCTCCTCCGTGCATCTCTGGATCTTCGAATACCTCCGGGCGGAATCCGGGACGGAATCTTCGGTCCGCCAGGACGTCATGGCCTCGCTCGAGAAGATCAGGCCTGTCCTGGTCTGGACCCATGTCATGCTGCTGCTCGTATCGGTGAGCCTGGTCGTAGTCGGCACCGACGCCGTCGTCAATTTCGGCCTCGTGCTGTTCTCCGGCGCGGCCGGCAGCCTGCTCACCTGCATGTGCTGGACGAACATGCTGCTGTCCTCCCTGGTGGCGGACTGGCAGATCAGAAAGTTGAGCGTATGATGGAAAATGGACTCGCCGCACTGTACAGAAAACTGATCGACCGGCCGGGGGGCGTTTACACCTTCGCCGTCATACTGGCCGCGGCGGGGATTGCCGCGCCGACGACGAAGGCCGAACATGCCGTCGACGACGGCGTGATGGCGCTGCTGCTTTCCGGCGACCTGCTCTTCGGCCTTTTTGTGACCATGCTGATTGTACTGGTCATCGTCGGCGCGCGGATCGACGACCGGCCGGGCAAAAGCATCGCGCTGGCCCTCGGCGTAATGGCGGTCGGCAGCATCGTACGGATGCTGCTCCCCTTTTCCCGTTCGATCGGCTGGCTGGCGGAATGGAACGGGGCCATGCTCGGTATCATGATCATCACCCTCTACCTGTCGCTCCGCATAGGCGCTCGATTCGCCGTGGCGGCCATGGGCTGTGCCCTTTACACCATGTTCGTCACGGCGGGGATAACCCTTAGCCTGGCAGATCGGATTACGGTGCCGGGAATCTTGACGCTGACGTCCGTGGGGGCCCTGGCGGTGGTCCTGGCTTTCCTGGGTTACAGCCTGGTCAGGAGCCGGATTGAATCCGCGCGGCGGGATCCGGTCAGCCATTCCGTGCGTACCGGCATGGTGCAGGCCATGCCCTTTCTGGTGCTGGCCGGCCTGGCCGTGCTGTTGTTCGCCGCTCCGCTGGCCCTCGTCACGGACGGTCCCCTGCGTGATTTCGGTCTGTACCTGATGGTCGGCGGTCCGATGGGCGCATGCGCCGCGTTGATGTCCGCGATTCCGCTCGCCGCGATGACCCAAAACATCCGGTTCGAGGCCGCCCCGCCCGCACGGCGTGGAGGCCGCCGGCAGCGATAAGGGCCGCCGGCAGCGATAAGGGCCGCCGGCAGCGATAAGGGCCGCCGGCAGCGGCAGGGCCGGCAGCGGCAAGCGCCTGGCTGAGGCGGTAAACGCCTGTCAGGCAACCCGTTTCGCGGACGCCAGGAGTATCATGGCCGACCAGCCCAACATCCTCCTGATCCTGTCCGACCAGATGGTCGCCGCTTTGACCGGGGCTTATGGCCATCCCGTCGTACGGACCCCCAACCTGGACCGCATGGTGGAAACCGGGGTGCGTTACGATGCCGCCTACACTCCTTTCCCCCTCTGCGCGCCCGGTCGGGCCTGCCTGATGACGGGAAGGCATGCATCGGAAATCGGCGCATGGGACAACGGCGCATTGCTGGCCGCCGACCAGCCGACATTTGCCCACTACCTGGCCCGTGCCGGTTACGATACCGTGCTGTCCGGCAAGATGCACTTCATCGGACCGGACCAGCTGCACGGGTTCAGGATGCGGCTGACTACCGACATCTATTCCTCGGATTTCGACTGGGTCAAGCCGGAGTGGATCCGCCTGAAGGAGACCGGCGGCGAGGACTGCGAGCGGGTGATGGCCGACCGGCCGGCCTACAACGCGGCGGGGTACACGGGCGACGGCGTCCGGATCGGCGTCTGGCACAACGCCCTCAGCTACGACGAGGAAACCCACTTCCGCGCGGTCGAGTACCTGCGGTCCAGGAAGCCGGGCGGGGGAGAGGAACCGTTCCTGCTGTGCGCGTCCTATCACCATCCCCACGAACCGTTCTGGCCGCCCGAGTCCTACTGGGCCCGGTTCGAAGGATCGGAAATCGAACTGCCCGGGTTCCCGGCCGACCTGGATGAACGCCATTCCATGATGGACCGGAACCTGAACGCTTATCACGGTACCGGCCGTTACGACCTGCGGGACGAAGAGGGTCTCTACCGGCTACGCCGCGCCTATTTCGCGCTGGTGAGCTACATGGACGACAAGGTCGGCGGCCTGCTGGATACCCTGGACGAGACCGGCCTCGCGGAAAACACGGTGGTGGTATTCGCCAGCGACCACGGCGACATGCTGTGCGAACGCGGCATGGTGCAGAAGCGGTGTTTCTACGAGTGGTCCTGCCGGGTGCCCCTCATCGTTCGCTATCCGGACGGCTGGCGGGCGGGGACGACCTGTCCCCATCCCGTGTCCCTCATCGATCTGCTGCCGACCTTCTGCGACCTCGCGGGCGTCGAGGACCGGCTTCCCCACGACGGCAAAAGCCTGGTCTCGTCCTCCGCGGACGAAGCGGACCGCGTGGTCTTCGCCCAGGCCCACGAGGCCGTGGGCATGCCCTGCATCATGGCGCGGCAGGGACGGTACAAGTACCATTACATCCACGGGTACGCGCCCCGTCTTTTTGACCTGGACGACGATCCGGGCGAATGGCATGATCTCTCCTGCAATGACGCGCACCGCCAGGTGGAGTCCCGGCTTCGCGACCGGATCCTCGATCGCTTCGATCCGGATGCCATCGCGTCGGCCAACCTGTCCAGCCTGTACCGGCGGCGTCTGATCCGGGACACCATGGCGCGTCACGGACGGACGTGGAGCCACGATCCGGAATTCGATCATCGCCGCGGCGCCATGAACCAGTACGTGCCGCCGTCCGGCCAACAGTGAAACCCGTAGCCAGCCCAACTTAAAGGGCGGGCATCCCCAGGGAGGCAGTCCATGCTGCGCGCAGGCTTTATAGGCGCCGGGGGCCGTTCCCAGAGCGCGCACTATCCGGCGGTCGCCCGGTTGCCGGACGTCGAGATGACCGCCGTGTGCGAACTGGACGAGACGCGCCTGGCACAGGTAACCGAACGCTACGACTTTCCTCATGTCTATACGGACCACCGAGCCATGCTGGCGGAAGTGGAGCTGGACGTGGTCTACTGCGTCATGCACGAGAAGTGGTTGCTCCAGCCGGCCTTGGACTGCCTTCAGGCCGGAAAGCACATCTTCATCGAGAAACCCCCCGGGAAGAACAGCGATGAAACGCGGCAGTTGCTGGACGCGGCCGTGGAGCACGACGTGTACGCCATGGTGGGCTATCAACGACGTTACACCACGGTGGTCCGCGAGGCCATACGCCGCGTACGCGCGAAGGGACTGGTCTCCCATGCCGTGACCACCTTCAACAAGAAGCTGTTCTACGACAAGCCGGCGGTCTCCACGACCCTGTGGGACGACGTGACCCACGTGGTTGACCTGCTGCGGTACATGGTGGGCAGCGAACCCGTCGAAGTAACCCGCTACCGTGACAAGTTCGATTCCGTCAGTTGGAATCACTACACGGCGCTGGTCCGTTTCGCCAGCGGCGCCACGGGTGTCGTATTCGGAAACCGGGCCTCCGGCGGCCGGGTGCTGAGCGCGGAGCTGCACGGCGTGGGCATCGGCTGCTACATGAAGCTGCCCGAGGAAATCGACATCCGGGAGGACGATCGGCAGACCGTAATGCAGGGCTGGGAGATCAACGGCGACGACCCGGAAGATACGCCCCGTTACGAGGGTGCGCTCGCCATGCACGAGCATTTCGTGGAATCCGTACGCAACCAGACCATCCCCGTCAGCGATCTTAGGGACGTCATACATACCATCCGGCTCGTGGACTGGATCGAAACGGGACAGTGCCCCGACTAGGCGCCGCCCGCCTTCATCATGGAACGGCTCAATTTCCCGGAATACGGATTCGAAATCGATTCGGATGAAGCGGGCCGCAGGATCATTTTCGACCCGATCCGGCGCAGGTTCGTCCGACTGACGCCCGAGGAGTGGGTCCGGCAGCACCTGGTGCGGTACCTGGTGGAGGACCGGGGCTTTCCCGCGGGCTTTGCCGCCGTGGAAAAGGGATTCCAGTACGCCGGAACGGCCGTTCGCGCCGACGTGATCATGCACGACCTGAAGGGACGGCCGGTGCTCATGGGCGAATGCAAGGCGCCGGACGTGCGGGTAACCGAAGCGGTATTCGAGCAGCTGGCCCGGTACAATTCGGTCATCAACGCCCGGTTCCTGGTGGCCACCAACGGCAAGACACACTTCTGCTGCGAGCACAAAACCGGCGGGGGATATGCCTTTCTGCCGGAACTGCCTGAATTCGAGCGTGCCTGAGAAGCCTGAGGAGTTCGAACGTGCCGGAAAGACTGGAATTGGTCGCGAGGGAGACGCTGGAACAGCGGGTTGAAGCCCTGGACCAGGACGGCTATGTCTATTTTTCAAGTGCGCTTGCAGATGATGAAGTCGTCGAACTGCGCGATGCCATGGACCGGCTGGAAGCGCGGTCCGAAGAGTTCGACCGGCACACGAACCCAGATTCCCACGGTTTTCTCAACAAGTCCATCAACAACGTGTTTAACCGGGACCCGCTGTTTCTGTCCTATCTGGACCGCCCGGATGTCATCGACGTGGTCGAAGCCGCCCATGGACCGGACTGTCACGTAATCGGCATGACGGCGTGGATGACGGGCCCGGGCCGGCCGGACCAGGGCGTCCACGTGGACTGGCAGCCGCTGGAGCTGCCGGAGGACGTCATGGACGATCCCCGTGTCCATGTGCCGGTGTACATCACCACGGCCCACTTCTATCTCAACGATATCTACGAGGAACTTGGCCCCACGCAGTTCATTCCGGGCAGCCACCGCGCGGGCCGCTGTCCGTCCAATGGCGAATCCACCTGGCGCGGAGTCGAACCGCGGAGCATACTGTGTTCGGCCGGCGACGCCGTCCTCTTCCGCTGCGAAGTCTGGCACCGCGGGACGGCGAATACGAGCGGCCGGATGCGCTACCTGCTCCAGGTCCACTACGCACAGCGCATGATCACGCAGAAGTTTCCGCCCTACCTGAACCGATTCCAGTTCGACCCGGCCATCCTGTCCCGGGCTACGGCCCGCCAGCGGCGGTTGCTCGGCGAGCATGTTCAAAGCAATTACGACTGATTTTGGAATCACGGAACCGTTATACATGCCATAGGTCGCGTTTCATCTACGCTACGTCATTCGGTCAATCTCATTCAGGAGGTAGTTTAATGAAATCCGCGAAGTTCGTAATCGTTTTCCTTCTGACCGTCGGTTTCCTCTTCCAGTCGAACGCCCAGACGCGGGAAGAAGGTCCGTGGTGGCCCCATCCCATCTGGGGCAAGGACGACCAGTCGGGCGGATCCAACTGGATCACGCCGGAGAAGGTGCTGAAGGCCCTTACCCTGGTCAAGACGGGCCAGATCTACGAGATCGGCCAGGTGTACAGCGCCGACATGCCGCTCTTCGGCCAGCGGACCTATTCCATGGTGCTGCCCGGTTCTCCCACGGGCGAGCCTATGGGGACGAACAACCTGATCTATTACGACGAGTTCCTGGTGGCCGAAATCGGCCAGGTCGGCACGCAGTTCGACGGACCGGGCCACATCGGCGAGCGGATCACGATGGCCGACGGAACGGAGAAGGACGTGTTCTACAACGGATTCACTAATGAGGAGATCAAGGGGCCCTACGGCCTGCTGAAGCTGGGCGTCGAGCACGTGGGACCCTTCATCACCCGCGGTATCCTCGTCGACGTGGCCGCGTACAAGGGCGTGGAATCCCTCGATCACGGCTACGAGGTCACCGTGGAGGACGTGGAAGGCGCGCTGGAGCGACAGGGCATAGCGATGGACAGTCTCGAGCCGGGCGACGCCTACTTCTTCCGGTACGGATGGGCCCGCCACTGGAACGACCCCGGTACGTACAACGCCAGCCCGCCGGGTATCGGAATGGCCGTGGCCCGCTGGGTGGTCGAGAAGCAGGCTTCCATGATCGGCTCGGACCAGTGGACCACCGAAGTCGTGCCCAACCCGGACATCGGCAAGGCCTTTCCGGTCCACCAGGAGCTCATCACCCGGAACGGCGTGTGGAACCTCGAAAACATGAACTTCGACGAACTTTCAGGAGACGGTGTCTACGAGTTCCTGTTCATCCACACGCCCATCCGCTTCAAGGGCGCGACGGGCTCGCCGGCCCGGCCGATTGCCATCCGGTGAGTTTTAAAGCGTGTTTCCGGGAGAGATGTAGCGGGGATGTCAAAGCACAAAGGTCTCCTTGTAATCGGAGACCATTGTGAAGGGGGTTATATGGAGACGGTTCATTTATCTGTTACAATGACACGCAATGGAAGATCGTCATAGCCGGAATCGCTACCTGTTGACCGTTCTACATAGACAATACGCATGGGGTCGTCTTGTGTCGCGGCATATAGATGCACCCAGGTGCGTTCATTTCGTTTCCAAACGGTATGTCCTTCCGATTCTTCACTTTCACCGTAACGTTCGTCAAGAACGGGTTTAATGGTATCCAACCTGCTGGATGGCACATCCGTCGCAAACGCATATGATCCTGAACTGAGGGCGTTGTCCGAAAACAAGTACGAAACCGTTACCGTGTCGGATATCTCATCACTGAACTGTAACAATGCCGTGACCGATCCGGTTTCCCGGGTTGAATCTACCTGGCTATAGGTCAGGGTGTCGAGTTCCGTCGACTGCACTTCCTCCTTGCTGTCGCCCCACCTGCTCCATCTGAAATCATAGTATCCAGACTCGGCCAGACCCGCGGCACAGACTGGCACGGTCATTTCGAAAGAATCGCATTCCTGATAGACCGCAGCAATTGAGTCTGCTTCGGCCTGGTCCATGGTCAGATTGTACTTCTTCTTGATTTCCACCCACTTGCCTACATACCAGCATCTGTTGTTCTCCGGCATCCATTCTGCCGGGTCCTTGTCGGATTTCTGGTTTCTGTTTACGCTAGGCGCAGCCAGGGTGAGGTTGTCCAGGTCCTTGCCGAAGGCACTGCGATCTTCCTCGGTCCTGGCATACATGCCGCTGGCATGTGCCTCGGCGGCTGCAACGATGTGTTCAATATCCGTTTCGGTAGCGGAATCGAAGCAATTGAGCGAGTAGGGAGAGAACAACCCGCCCTGTCGGTTTACGATATCAGCCTCGATTGAACTGGGGGGATTGTAATCATCTCTGACATAGGAACCGTCATCAACCTCGGCAGCGATACGGACGCCAAGTACGGGATGTAAGGTTTGCACCGTACGTTCCAGGGGTACGGTAACTGAGTTGGCAATTGGACTGGAATCGCCTGAGCAAGCCAGGATTATAGCACATAGTAGGGAAACTGGTATCCGCAACAATTACACACCTCCATCGACTCGAGAGGACTCGTACCATAAGTACACGTACTTTACTACATGTTTACAAATCAGACAGTTACACTACCGTGACATTACACCCCGTCAAGTACTTATTCTTCACACCAGCCGTAAACGCCGTTTTAAAACTGGTCACCTCGTGCAAAGGCGCGTTACTTTACGTAACCGAAAGGTTGAACTAGTGTATGGGATGTTGTATGGATCACGAATGGAGGTAGATCATGGGAAATGAGTCGGGAGGAGCATTCGAAGGGAAAGTAGTCATCGTGACTGGCGGCGCGAAAGGCATCGGAGGGGGTATCGTCCGCGCCTTCGCCGGTGAGGGAGCCCATGTCCTGTGCGCCGACATCGACGATGAAGCCGGCGCGAAGATCGCCGCGGAAAACGACAATATCCGCTACGTGTACGCCGACGTATCCACGAGCGAAGTGTGCCGGTACCTGGTGGAAACGGCCACGGATTCCTGGGGCGGGGTGGACATCCTGTGCAACAACGTGGGGATCCAGCCCACGACGAGCTATCTTCCCGCCCATGAGCTCTCAGAGGAGCAGTGGGACCGGATCATCGACGTAAACCTCAAAAGCCGGTTCCTGATGGTGAAGTACTGCGTGCCCGTCATGAAGGCGCGGGGAGGCGGCGTAATCATCAACACGGCCAGCGTGCAGGGTCTGCAGTCGGCCAAAGGCATCTCGGCCTACGCGGCGAGCAAGGGGGGCGACCTGTCGCTGGTGCGCCAACTGGCCCTGGATTACGCGGAGGACAACATCCGCGTGGTGGCGGTCAACCCGGGCACCATCGAAACGCCGCTCCTGCAGGAAGCCATCGACTCGATCGGCGGCGACGAGGACGAAATACGGACGGATATGGCCTCCCGGCACGCCGTGAACCGCCTGGGCAGTCCGGAAGATATCGCCAACGCGGTGCTCTTCCTCGCGAGCGACAGGGCTTCCTTCATCACGGGTGAATACGTGAACGTGGACGGAGGTCTGATGGCCCGGGGGGCATGGGCCTAGGTGGGTGTCGCAGACTGAATCCCAATCTCTCATCAGGTCTGTTTATTTCATACGAGAAACCCGCAAATGACAGCGACTATTGAAATTGATGTAGTTGTTCAGATGCGGACGTGAAACCACGACTGAGCGTCGTGATCGTTACGACTGTATAAAATACATACCTGAACGCCGGGAGAATTTGAAATGAGCGTCGAGTTGATCGGGATAATCAGTGTAGGTGTTGCTCTTGCCGGGGTAAGCGTTGCCCTCGCCGGGCTAATCCTGGCGTCGAAGCGAGACATCAATCTCCGTCTTGTCGCCTTGGAAAAGGGGCAAGCTGACCTTAGAGAACGAATGGCAAGACTGGAGGGAATCCTGGAATGTCTGGTCTTGCGACTTGCGGAAAGGATCGATCCGGAGTAGACCAGTAGACCAGAGAAATTGCACATTTGTTTCTTCGAGGCGTAATACTAGGCCGGCTCGTTGCTGTCCTTCGACTTGAAGATGCGCAGCAGCCGGTTGAGCGGATCATAGAATTCGCCGACGACCCGTTCCTTCAAGGGGATGATGGCGTTGTCCGTGATGGTGATTTCTTCGGGGCAGACGTGGGTGCAGCACTTGGTGATGTTGCAGTAGCCGATGCCCTGGTCCTCCTTGAGGTCGCCGAGCCGGTCCTCGGTGTCGAGGGGATGCATCTCCAGGGCGGCGTTGTGCACCATGAGGCGCGGCCCGATGAACTCCTCGTGCAGGTCGTGTTCCCGCAACACGTGGCAGACGTCCTGGCAGAGAAAGCACTCGATGCATTTGCGGAACTCCTGCACCCGCTCGATGTCGTCCTGATCCATGCGCCAGGTGCCGTCCTCGGCGTCGGGCTTCCGGGGCCTGAAGGGCTTGATCTTCATCTTGGCCTCGAAGTTCCAGGATACATCCGTCACCAGGTCGCGGATGGTCGGGAAGGCCTTCATCGGCTCGATCGTGATGGTTTCGTCATCGGGCAGGTCGCTCATGCGCGTCATGCACATCAGCTTGGGATGTCCGTTGACTTCGGCGGAACAGGACCCGCACTTGCCGGCCTTGCAGTTCCACCGGACCGCCAGGTCGGGGGCCGACTCCGCCTGGATCTGGTGCACCGCGTCCAGTACGACCATGCCCTCGTCGATCTCGGTGGAATAGTCTTCGAACCCGCCACTCTCGCCATCGCCCCGCCAGATTCGGAAGTTGGCCGTCGCCATTATCTGTTCTCCTCGATGACCGCTGCCAGGTCCTCCCGGAGCGGTGTGACCGGAACGCTGTTGATCACCATCTCGCCGCCGGCGCCTTTATGTTGGGTGATGTTGAGGCTGCCGAAAGCTTCGTCCTTTTCCTCGAAGTCTTCCCGGAAGTGCGCGCCGCGGCTCTCCTTCCTTTCCAGCGCGGCCCTGGCCACCGCCTCCGAGACGATCAGCAGGAACTTCAGATCCAGCGCGGTGTGCCAGCCCGGGTTGTATTCGCGGTTGCCGACTACGGAGACTTTACCGGTCCTTTGACGCAGATCGTCGACGACCTCGAGCGCCCGTTGCATGTCGCCCTCGTTGCGCACGATGCCGACAAGTTCCTGCATCCGTTCCTGCAGTTCGTATTGAATCTCGAAGGGGTTCTCGCCGCTTTGCTCGCGGTCGAAGGGCGCCAGGGTCTCGCCAATGGCTGCTTCGACCTGGCCGTCATCGATCGCGCCGTTGCCGTTCTCCCGTGCGTACTCCGCGGCGTACTTGCCGGCGCGCTGGCCGAATACGAGCAGGTCGGAAAGGGAATTGCCGCCCAGCCGGTTGGCCCCGTGCAGGCCCGCCGCGCATTCTCCTGCGGCGAATAGACCGGGCACGGTCGACATCTGCGTGTCGGCGTCCACGAGCACGCCGCCCATCACGTAGTGGGTCGTGGGGCCCACTTCCATGGCCTCTTTCGTGATGTCGATGTCGGCAAGCTGCTTGAACTGGTGGTACATGCTGGGCAGCTTGCGCTTGATATGTTCTTCGGCGTTGGAAAGCTTCTCCCTGATCCACGAAATGTCGAGGTAGACCCCGTCGTGGGGCGATCCTCGGCCTTCCCGGATTTCCCGCACGATACACCGGGCCACGTGGTCTCGCGTCAGCAGTTCGGGCGGCCGGCGGGCTTCCTTGTCCCCCTGCGTATAGATCCAGCCCTCTTCGGGGTTATCCGCGGTGGAGTTCTTGTAGAGATCGGGAATGTCGTCGAACATGAACCGGTTGCCTTCGCTGTTCGTCAGGACGCCGCCCTCGCCGCGGACGCCCTCCGTGACCAGGATGCCTCTTACGCTCGGCGGCCATACCATGCCCGTCGGGTGGAACTGCACGAACTCCATGTCCAGCAGCGCGGCCCCGGCGTCGTAGGCCAGGCCGTGGCCGTCTCCGGTATATTCCCAGCTGTTGCTCGTGATCTTGAACGCCCGGCCGATGCCGCCCGTGGCCAGGATAACCGCTTTCGCGCGGAATACCCGGAAACGTCCCCGCTCCCGGTCGTAGCCGAAAGCGCCCACCACCCGGTCGCCGTCCTTCAACAGGGCCACGATGGCGTGTTCCATGTACACTTCCATGCCCTGGTGGATCCCGTAGTCCTGGAGGGTGCGGATCATTTCCAGGCCGGTGCGGTCGCCCACGTGGGCGAGGCGGGGGTACTTGTGGCCGCCGAAGTTGCGCTGCAGGATACGGCCGTCGGCCGTCCGGTCGAACAGGGCGCCCCAGGCTTCCAACTCCCGGACGCGGTCCGGCGCTTCGCGGGCGTGCAGCTCGGCCATGCGCCAGTTGCTCAGGTACTGGCCGCCCCGCATCGTGTCGGCGAAGTGGACGCTCCAGCCGTCCCGGTCGTCCACGTTGGCCAGGGCAGCGGCCACGCCGCCTTCGGCCATGACCGTATGGGCCTTGCCCAGCAGGGACTTGCACACTAATCCCACCGATACTCCGGCGGCCGAGGCCTCGATGGCCGCCCGGAGGCCGGCGCCGCCGGCGCCGATCACGAGCACGTCATGTTCGTGGCGCTGGTATTCCGCCATTAAAGGATTCTCCAATCCGTCCACACGCCCATGGCCACCAGGCGTACGTACACATCCGCGAAAGCGACCCAGACCAGACTGAGCCAGGCCCAGTTCATGTGACCTCTGTTCAGGCAAGAAACGCACTGGTAACCCGCATGCCGCACGGGCGCTTTCGAAAGCAGGTCCAGGTTGCCGCCGATCAGGTGCCGCAGGGAGTGGCAGCCGAACTGGTAGCCGCCCAGGAGGATAACGTTCAGGGTCAACACCAGGGTGCCGATCCCGATGCCGAAGGAAGTCTCGCCGGTCGCCGCGTCCGTGAACCACAGGGCCTTCCAGGCGTCGTGAGCCAGGAAGATCCAGATGATGAACACCGCGTAGAGAAAGTACCGGTGAATGTTCTGGAGTATGAGCGGAAAGGACTGTTCGCCCCGGTATTTCTTTCTCGGTTCGGAAACACTGCAGGAAGGCGGGTCGGCCCAGAAGGCCTTGTAGTACGCTCCCCGGTAGTAGTAGCAGGTGATGCGGAATCCGGCCGGCGCCCAGAGGATCAGGAAGGCCGGTGAGAACGGGAGCATGGCTGGCCACCAATCGGGCCTGGGACCGAAGAGGGCATGGGACGAACTGCCGAAGATTTCGGGCGAATAGAAGGGCGAAAGATAGGGCCCCCAGGCGTAGAACTCGCCCTGAAAGGCCGCCCACGTGGAGTAGACGACGAAGGCGGAGAATACGCCCAATGTCACCAACTGCTGCGCCCACCAGGCGTCTCTGCGGCGCGTCTGGCCGAAACCGCTGGTCTTCAGCGTAACACCGGTTGTCGACATAGGTTATCCTCTTGAAACCAGATCGTGAATCGGCCGGATTTCACAGACAAAACACATTAGCGCAAATTAGATGATGAGCGGCCGTAAGGCAATAGAAAAAAACGGGTCTGCATGCCATGGCCGCGAGACCCATCCCGGTAGTTTTCGACGGCAGATTCCCGTTTGAAAGCCCGCATAAAACAATAGCCGAAACCGGCGGTGCGTGGATATATTTAAAACCCGTATTCGCGAAGCCGCGCCAGCACGCCATGAGTACCGATTCACCCCGCAGATTTGGAATCAACGTCCCCAGATGCCGACCGATTCAAACCAGGTTTCACCCTCCATCCAATCCGCGAACGGCCTGACCCCCAGGGTGCTCATCCTGGGCAGCGTGCTCGCCGTGTTCATCGCGATCTGGACGCCCCATACCAATTACGTCATGCACGGCCCAAGGCTCACCCTGAGCCATCTCTCGATCGCGGCGCTGGTTTCCTTTCTCGTCGTGATCTTCTGCGTTCAGATCCCCCTGCGCAGGTGGCGGCCCGAACGGGCGTTCACGGCGGGTGAACTGGCCGTGCTCTTCGTCTTCTGCCTGGTCTCGTCCACGATACCCGGCAAGGCCTTCGTGGACTACTTCGTCGGCATCCTGGCGTCGCCGTTCTACTACGCCACGCCGGAGAACCGTTGGGCGGACACCTTCTTCCCCCATCTGCCGGGCTGGCTGGTCGTCCAGGACGACCTCGGGGCCGCGACGGGGTTCTACGAAGGCGCCAGCCAGAGTGTCCTGCTGTGGGTCGACTGGATCGTTCCCCTCTTCTGGTGGATGTGCATGCTGGCGGCGCTGTTCCTGGTCATGGCCTGCATTTCGGTGATCTTCCGCCGGCAGTGGGTCGAGCACGAGCGGCTGTCCTTCCCCGCGGTCCAGATTCCCTCGATGCTGATCGCGGGGACGACCCGGGGAGGACTGGTGCCGGCGTTTATGGCGAACCGGTACTTTCAGGTGGGATTCGGGCTCACCTTCGCCCTGCTGGCCTGGAACTGTCTGGCTTATTTCGGTTACGTGCCGGCCATACCCGTCGGCGCGCCCTTCCGAACACAGATCCAACTGGCGCAGTCCGTTCCCGAGACCCAGGTGCAGTTCAATATCTTCATGATGTGTTTCGCCTACTTCGCCGACCTCAAGGTGCTCTTCAGCATATGGTTCTTCCACCTCCTCGCGTTGCTGGAAATCAGCCTGCTCAACCAGTTGGGCGTATCGGCGTCCGGCATGGCGGGCGGCTCCGGGTTCATCGTAAAGACCCAGCATTTCGGCGGATTCTGGGTATTCGTACTCTGGGGCCTGTGGATCGGGAGACATCACCTGAAGGCGGTCTGGCGCAAAGCCCTGGGCCGTGCGCCGGAACTCGACGATTCCATGGAATTGCTGTCCTACCGCACGGCATTGCTTGGACTGGCGGGCGGCTTGTGCTACCTGCTGTTCTGGTTGAACCGCATGGGCATGTCGGTCGACGTAGCGGTGCTCTTCCTCGCGATCACCCTGGCACTGTATATCGGCGTCACCCGCATCGTCGCCGAGACCGGGCTGGTCTTTCTCGACCTTCCGGTCAATTCGAACGAAATGACGGTGGGCGTCATCGGCTCGACCAACCTCTCGCCCTCGAATCTTACGGCCCTGGGACTCACCCACGCCATCTCCCACAACCACCGGGGCATCGGACTTTCTTCCCTGATACACAGCCTGAAGGTCTCCGAAGGGTTTACGCGGTCCAGGAAGGGCCTGTTCGCCGCGGTGGGCGCGGTGCTGGTACTGACCTTCATCGTCACGAACGGCTATACGATCTACGCCGGGGCATCCGGGACGGGCGCCCATGATTTCGCGCCGCTCCGGGCCGAAGGGTTCTACGACCAGCTGGCCACGTGGTTCAACAATCCCTACACCCTGTCCTACGAGGAGATCTATTTCCTGTTCCTGGGCGCCGGGATCACCACGGGTCTCCTGTTCATGCAGTACCGATTCCCGGGCTGGCCCTTCCATCCCATCGGCTACGTCGTAGCCTACGCGGACATCATCAACTTCGAAATCACGTCGATCTTCACGATCTGGCTGATCAAGGTGCTGTTGCTGCGCCTGGGCGGCTTCGAAATGTACCGGAGGATGCAGCCGGCCGTGATCGGCGTGCTGCTGGGTTACGCGGCGGGCGTGACTCTCTCCCTGGTCGTCGATGTCATCTGGTTTCCGGGCCAGGGACACAACGTGCACAACTGGTAGGCCTGCCGGAGTGGCCGTCCCGGGCGGGCTAGAAGATCTCGGTGATGTGCGGCGTGTCCGGAAAGTAAATCGTATCGACGATATAGGCGGCCAGGACCCCGGCCACGTAACCGACGAGGATACCCAGGAAAAGCGGTTGCGCTTTCCGGTACAGCCGGACGCCGCCGATGCGGAGCAGGATGACCTGGACGAGCCACGCGACGAAGAGGGTGAAGGTAAGCCCCCGTATGGGCGCCGAGGCCCCGATGGCGAACCCGATGGGATTGAGCGGCCACCAGTAGAAGAGGTACCTGCCCAGGGCAAGCAGGCTGCTTACGGCCATGCCGACCGTGAGAAACAGGATTTCGAGGGCGGTGACCTGCGTGGCGTTCTTCATCCACTTCACCACCAGGTCGAAAAACAGGTTCCCCGTGTTCCTCAGATTGATATGCAGGTTGTCCGCCCCCTCCGCGTAACCTGAGTAGACGACGTATCCCATCGAGATCGCCGTCCCGCTGACGAACGCGAGCATCACGAGCAGGAACAGCCGCCCGCGGTTCTCCCCGAGATAGTTCCGCCAGAAGGCGACGTGCGAAAGCCCCACCATCGTAAAGGTCCGCCAGTTCCGCGCGAAGGTGTTGGTCAGTCCGAGGCCGGTCAGCGTAGACCCCGACAGGTTGGCCGAGCCCACCATCCCCACCGTGAAGGCGTGGGCGTTGATCGGCAGATCGAGGTTGATCAGGCCCGCTTCGGCGAGGATGCGCGCGATGCCGAAATAGAATACCAGCAGGAGGAACAGGAAAAGCAGGGCGACGGGGACGGAGAATCCGATGGCGTGCAGCCAGGCGGTCATGAAGAGCACGCCCAGTACCAGGCCGAAGACCGCCGTGCGGTAGGAGAACATTTCGTTCTCGTCGCGCAGGTCACTTTCCCTGCCGAGGGACTTTCGAAGGACGTTTCGGATGTGTTTCCGGGCCATCCAGACGCTGATCAGGGCGAACATGATCAGTCCGCCGCAGAACTGGATGGCCACCAGGCCGCGGGGCACGATCGTCTCGGCCGGCGAAACCACGCCGAAACGGTTGAGCAGACCGGTTTCCAGGATGCCCAGCACCTGGAAGAACCAGACGCTGAAGAGGATCTCGACGTTGACGAAGAAGGCGAAACACAGCACGTAGGGCACGAGCCGGATGGCGATGGGCGGGTAGGCCGGGTCGATGACCACGTTGAATACCGGACCGGGAAGGGGGATGTGGGGTAGCACGCCCCAGAAGCCGATGATGTTCCAGGTCATGACGGCCAAGCTGGCCGCGAAGCCGACCTGGAACAGCCGGTTGCCGAAGAGGGCCGGCCACCTTCCGGACGCGCCTTGATCGGTCTCGAGAAGGCGGAGCACCACCTCGCCCATGGGAAACTGAAGCCGCTCGTGTTCCACCCACTGTTTCCGGAACATCACGACCAGGCAGGCGCCGATGAAGAGCAGCGCGCCCAGGGCCGACATCCACCAGAAGAGCGGGATGACCCAGTCCCGCCACGGAATCGGCATCCCGGACGGCCGTCCCGCGAAGAAATCGGACACCTGCCCCTTGTCGTTGGGAATGACCGTCCATTCCGGCAGGTAGGCGAAGAAATGCGCCTCCCACTGGTTCTCCGGGCTGGCGAAGTAGTGCGGCGCGGTGATGACGCTGATGAGATAGCGGACCATCCCCCAGTCGGGCACCATGGCCGCGATCAGTCCCATGGCGAAGATGATCAGGAGTTCCGGCCTCGTGAGCGCGGCGTCCCGGTTTATGGCGCGAATCAGTACGTTCGGAAGAAGGACCAGGAAGACGAAGGGAACGACCAGGCACAGCGGCATCTGGGGGAAGGTCAGATAGTTGTAGTTCAGCTGCGCGGAGGCGTGCTGTCCCCAGAAGGCGACGAAACAGGCGAAGGCCAGACCCAGGCCGGCTGTTTTAAGGGATATGGGTTTCGTTGTCAGCTTGGTCATGCCTGGTCAAGCCCGGCCGAGCCTGGGCTGTCCCGGCCTGGCATGGGCTGTCCCTGCCCTATGCGAGCTTGGCCCGAGTGATCCCGCCTGCTCGCGCCGGAAGTCACTCCTGGATGGAGGCCGTCCCGCGCTTGAGCCAGAACCCCCCGTCGACGCGCAGGACCTCCCCGGTGATGTAGTCCGCCGCGTCGGAACACAGGAAGGTGGCGGCCTTGCCCAGGTCCTCGATCGTACCCAGCCGGCCCCAGGGTAGCCGCCTGCCGCCCTCCTCGAGTTCCTGCTCGGTGGAGTACTGCCGCTCGCCGGGCGTGTCGGTCCACCCGGGTTCGATAACGTTTACGCGGATGCGGTGCTCCAGCAGCTCCAGGGCGATGATGGCCGCCATGTGGTTCATGCCGGCCTTGGCCGAAGAGTAGGCGAGCGATGTGGGGAAAGGCAGTAAGGACATGACCGAACTAATGAAGAGGATGCTGCCGCCCTTCCCTCCGGCCACCATCTTCCGCGCGCCGGCCTGGGCCACGTGGAAGGCGCCGAAGAGGCTGACATCGTAGGTTTTCCGCAGTTCATCCACGTCCATCTCGAGAAAAGGCTCCCGCGTGGAATAGTAGGCATTGGCCACGACGATATCGGGTCCGCCGAGTTCCTCGGATGTCTGTTCCACCATCTCGTCCACCGCGGACCGGTCCGACGCGTCCGCGCAGATGACGACGGCCCGCCGCCCCATGGTCCGGATCTCGCCCGCGACGGCCTCGCCGTCGTCCCGGTGGCGGAAGTAGTTGACGGCGACGTCCGCCCCGGCGCGCGCCATTTCCAGTGCGATGCCTTTGCCGATTCCGCGGGAGGAACCGCTGATCAACGCTGTCTTGCCTGAAAGATCGATCATGTATTCCTCTTTTCAAGCGCGGTGTGCGGTTTCACGGACCGCGCGTCCTGTACGCCCGATAGGTCTAGAGGCCCATGGCGGTCATGTTGCGGAAGCTGATGGCGATACTGTCGAAGGGATCGCCTGCACAGGTATCCTGTTCGACGACGTACCACTGGGCCCCGGCGGTCTCGCAGGCGGCGACGATACCGGGCCAGTTCATGTTCCCCTCGCCGATCTCGGCCATCACCTGTTCCCTGCCCGATACGCCCAGGTCCTTGAAATGGATGACCGGGCACCGGTTGCTTACCCGTTCGATCCAGTGGATCGGATCGCCCCCGCCGTACTGGATCCAGTAGGTGTCGATCTCGAAGCACAGGGCGGGGTCGCTGTCCTCGATGAGAATGGCCAGCCCGGTCCGGCCGCCCACGCGCACGAGTTCCGTATGGTGATTGTGGTAGCTGAAGGACATGCCGGCTTTCTTCAGCCTGACCGCCACGGCGGACACGTCCGCCGCGAACCGGGAGAACCCGTCCGGATCGTCCCAGTAGGACCGCGGCATGGACCCGACGGCGATATGCTCGCAACCCCAGAGGCGGTGCTCCTCGATCACTTTGTTCGGTTCGTCCTGCAGCCGTTCGAAGGGCACGTGCGTGGCGCAGACGCGCAGGCCGGCGTCCCGGATCATGGTGCCGAGCTCCGCGGGGTCGACGGGACCGAGGGCCGAAAGCTGAATATGTTCATAGCCGATGGACTTGACTTTCTTCAGGGTGTCCGCAATGTCGGCCGGCGTCTGCACGAAGTCGCGCAACGTATAGAGCGTAACGGCGATTTTGCTTGCAGCCATCGGGGTCTCCTTCACGATGTCAGTTGTTCGAAAGCAGGCGAGTCGGCATCCCAGTCGCCGCCGACGGGTCGCAGCTGGCCGGCGCCGGAGACCGGCCTGGACCAGCCGTCCCGATCCGGGTCGGCATAGCGTTCGAACCAGCCCTCCAACTCGCCGCGCAGCGACCGGCGCCTGGCGGCGTAACCGGCATCGTCCGCGAGATTCGACCGTTCGTCGGGATCGTTCTCCAGGTCGTACAGTTCGTTGGGTCCGTCGGGATACCGGTGCACGTACTTCCACGTTTCGGTGCGTATCATGCGTGTGCCGCCGTATTCGTCGAATACCACGACGTGGTCCCGGCCGGCGTCGGACGAAGCCGCCCCGCACATCCAGGCGTCCAGGGCGTTTCGCCCCGGCAGGTTGCGGTCCCAGGGCACGGGCAAATCCAGGTAGGACAGCAGCGAGGGCATGAAATCATAGGCGCTGATCATCGCCGGCTGCACGGCGCCTTCGGGCAGGCGCCCGGGTTGACTTACGAGCGCGGGCACCAGGATGGAGTTCTCGTACATGTTCAACGGGCTGGTTCCGTTGCCCTTGCCCCAGAACCCGTGGTGTCCCAGGCTGAAACCGTTGTCGCTCAGGAAGACCACCAGGGTGTCCTCGCGTATGCCGTGATGCTCGAGCCGGCCCAGCAACCGGCCGACGTCGAGGTCCATGGCCGTGACGGCCGCAAAGTAGCCCTTCAGGCTTTCCCGGTCACCCATGCATTCGCGGGTCAGGCCGCCTGCCCACGGGTGGACGGGTTCCTGGGGACAGGAGTCGAAAGGGCAGTCATCGTAGGAATCGACAATATCCTGCGGATGCCCCGTCCACGGACTGTGCGGCGCGGTGTAGTGGACGCTCAGGTAGAACGGATCATCCTGGTTGGCGTGGCGGTCTATGAAGGCCAGCGCATCGTCGGTAATGACGTTCGTGACATACCCCGGTTCGGTGACCGGGACGCCGTTCCGGACCATAGGCGCATCATTGTAGGGACCGCCGCCGAACTGGTGGGTGAACCAGTGGGAAAACCCGTGCTGGGGCAGGGTGCTGTTGCCCAGGTGCCATTTGCCGCTGAGGCCGCATCGCCATCCGTGGGCCGCGAGCACATCGGTATACGCCGTTTCTCCCTCGAGGTAGGAAGCCGCGTCCTCGCCGACATTGCCTCCCCTGATCCAGTCGTGCACGCCATGCTGGGAGGGGATCCGGCCGGTCAGCAGCGTCGCGCGGCTGGGGGAGCAGACGGGCGTGGCCACGAAGAACCGTTCGAAGCGAACCCCGGTCTCCGCGATCCGGTCGATGTGCGGCGTGCGGATTTCCCCGTTGCCGTAACAGCCCGCCGCCCAGACGCCCTGGTCGTCGGTAAGGATGCAGAGCACGTTCGGTCGCGATGTTGCCATGATGGACCTCGGGATCGGGTGGTTACCCGGCATGAGATCGGAAGGTGCGGGTTTAAGACGGTTGAAACGGCAAATTAGTGCGCCGCCGGTGGAATGTCACGGACATTATAACCCACCCAATTCGCGTTTGCCATGCATCCGGCCCAACCCGTATATTGTCCCCCGCATAGCCGGTGGGGCGGAGGACGCGGGGCGAGCGTGTGGGGAATCGTCATGATACGAACGGGCATCGTGGGCTACGGACTGGCGGGACGGCTTTTCCACGCCTACCTGGTTTCGCGGACCGAGGGGTTGGAACTCGCCGCCGTGGCCAGCCGGGACCCTGCACGCCGTGCGCAGGCGCGTCGGGACGGGTCCGTGGATACTTACAGGACCCTGACCGATCTTCTGGCGGACGACGGCATTCAGCTGATCATCCTGGCCACGCCTCACCATACCCACGCTTCCCTGGCCATCGAAGCCATGGAGGCCGGGAGACACGTGGTCGTCGACAAGGTCATGTGCATGTCGGCCGCCGAAGCCGGGGAAATGATCGCGGTCAGCCGGCGGCGCGGGGTCATGCTGAGCGTCTTCCACAACCGCCGCTGGGACTGGGGCTATTTGACCGTGCGCAAGGCAATAGAGGATGGCCTGCTTGGCGAACCCTTCCTGGTCGAAAGGGCGGTGCACCGGTTCCGGGCATCCAGGGGTTGGCGAACGAGCCGGGCGGACAGCGGCGGGCTGCTTTACGACTGGGGCGCCCACTTGGTCGACCAGGGGCTGCAGCTGATGGCCGGCCGTCCCGAGGCAGTCCACTGCAAAGGCCACAAACGCCTGTGGGAAGGGGACATTGAAGATCATGTCACCTGCACGCTGTATTTCGGAACGGGTACTGAATACCGGATGGAAATCAGCAATCTGTCGCATATATCCAAGCCCCACTGGTACGTGCTGGGTACTCGGGGATCCCTCGTGAAGACGGGACTCGATCCCCAGGAGGACTGGATGAAGAAGGGCAGGATCGAGGACGCGGTGGAGGCGCCCGAAGACCGCGTCCTGGTGGCCGCGGAGCGGGACGGGACGGTAGAGGAGAAGATTCTGGATCCGGTGAAAGGCAGCTGGGTCGACTACTACCGGAATATCGCGGCCGTGCTGGCCGAAGGCGCCGAACTGGCCGTCCAGCCCCGCGAAATGCTGGACCTGATGAAGGTGCTGGACGCCGCAACGGAATCCATGAAATCCGGCCGCGTCGTATCGATGAACCGGGGTTCGGCGAGAATTCGCAATCCAGGCGAGTAATTCGCAATCCAGGCGAGTACTATGCAATCCAGACGAATGGTCATTCTCACCGAGGGCCAACTGGGCACGTTCTCCTCTAAGACGGCCGCGTCGCTGGTCCGCTACAAGTCCGACGAGACCGTGGCGGTGCTCGACAGCGTGCACGCCGGGAGGAAACTCGAAGACGTGCTCGAGGTGGGAACGGGCATCCCGATCGTGGCGACGCTGAGAGAGGCGATGGCCTTCGAACCGACCTCGCTGGTCATCGGCATCGCGACGCCCGGGGGTGTTCTGCCCGATGCCTGGCGGGAAGTCATCCACGAGGCCATCGAGCACGGGCTCGAGGTGGTAAACGGGCTGCATACTTTTCTCAACGAAGACGAGGGGTTCGCCCGGCATGCTGAACAGCAAGGCGTGCGGCTGTGGGACGTGCGGCAGCCGCCCGGCGATCTGGACGTGGGGCGGCACCAGGTCCACGGCCTCCCCAACCTACGTGTATTGACCGTCGGCGCCGACTCCAGCATCGGCAAGAAGATCGCCGCGATCGAAATCGACCGCGCGGCCCGCGAGGCAGGCTGGGACGCCGAGTTCGTGGCCACCGGGCAGACCGGCATCATGATCGCCGGATCGGGCATCGCAGTGGATACCGTGGCGGCGGACTACATATCGGGCGCGGCGGAAAGACTCGTGCTGGAACGCAAGCACCGGGAACTGCTGGTCATCGAAGGGCAGGGCACGATTCTGCATCCTTCCTATTCAGGCGTATCGCTCGGTCTGCTTCACGGCGCGGCGCCGCAGGCCCTGGTACTGTGCCACCAGCCTGGGAGGGACATGATGCGCAACCTCCCCGTGGCCGTGCCGTCCTACGCGGAGATGATTACCGCCCATGAGAATATCGCCCGGCCGCTGTTCCCCTGCCGGGTCGTGGCCGTATCGCTCAACTGCTTCGGCATGTCCCTGGACGATGCCCGGCGTGAAGTGGACAGGGTCGAAGAGGAGACCGGGCTCCCGGCGACGGACTGCGTGAAATTCGGTTGCGGTCCCATACTCGATGCTCTGGCGCCACTGAGGCCCGCGACGGGGAACACCCGATGACCAGACCAGTGAGGGGAAGATGAACATCCGGATATTGTCCGCCGAAGAGGCCGGGTCGAGCATCCTGCGGCGTCGTCCGCTGAACGAGGCTATGCACGCGCCGGAAATCGAAGCGCGGAACAGCGAACTTTTCGGCGAGCCCCTGACGGCGGAACAGGCCGTAGCCCGCATCATCGACGACGTCAGAGATAACGGGGATGATGCGATCAGGAGATACGCCCGGCTGCTGGACGGAAGCGTACCGGAATTCTTTGAGGTCCCGCAATGCGAGATCGACGACGCGGCGGCATCGCTGCCTTCCGGGTTGCGCGATGCCCTGGAGACCGCGGCCGGCCGCATACGGACTTTTCACGCGCGGCAACCGGCCGGGTCCTGGACGCACTGGGACGAAGAGGGCGGAACCGGCCAGATCGTCCGGCCGCTGGACCGGGTGGGCGTCTACGCACCCGGCGGAGGGGCCGTCTATCCTTCCTCGTTGCTGATGGCCGTGATCCCTGCACGGGTCGCCGGCGTCCGGGAGGTCGTCGTAGCCACGCCGCCCGGGAGGGACGGCGCGGTAACGTCCGCTGTGCTGGCCGCCGCTTCCGTGGCGGGCGCGGACACGGTCTACCGCATCGGCGGCGCCCAGGCGATCGCGGCGATGGCCCATGGCACCGGGACGGTTCCACGCGTCGACAAGATCGTGGGTCCGGGGAACGTCTTCGTGACCCTGGCCAAGCGCCAGGTATACGGGATCGTGGATATCGACCAGCTCGCCGGCCCCACTGAGACCCTGCTCATCGCCGACGAGACGGCCCGTCCGGACCTCGCGGCGGCCGACCTGCTGGCGCAGGCCGAGCACGATGCGATGGCGAGCGCCATATTGATTACGCCGTCGTCCACGCTGGCCCTGGCGGTGCAACAGGCCGTGGAGGAGCAACTGGCCGAGCTGGACAGGGCGGACACCATCCGTTCCTCCTTGGCACGGAACGGAGGGATCGTGCTTGTATCGGGCCTTGCAGCGGCGGTCGAACTGGCCAATGCCTACGCACCGGAGCACCTGTGCCTGCTGGTGGCGGACCCCTGGCCGCTGGTGGACCGGGTTCGGCACGCAGGGGGGATCTTCGTAGGCGAACATTCCTCCGAAGCCCTGGGCGACTATGTCACCGGTCCCAGCCACGTCATGCCCACCGGGGGCAGCGCCCGGTTCCATTCTCCCTTGAGCGTCCGCGATTTCCTGAAGATCACCAGCCTGTTCGCGGTTAACGAACGGGCCGAGAAACGGTTGGGACCGGCCGCGATCCGGCTTGCGGAGGCCGAAGGCCTGTCAGCCCACGCCATGGCCCTGCGACGGCGGCTTTCGAAAGACCGGAACGGGGGCTGATCCGACACGCCGGCGGACCGATCCTCGCCGTCGGTCCGATCCGAAGGGCTACCTGCCGACCTCGGCGAGTGACGCGCGGGCCGCCTGGGCCAGGAACCCCATATCGCTTCCGAGGGTGATCCACTGGAAGCCCTCCGCAATCCGCTTCCGGTTGGCCTCCATCGAGATGAACGCGTATCCGCCGGGCACGCCGAGTTCCTTCCCGCGGTCCATGATCCCCTTGACGACCTTCTCCATCTCCGGGTGCGTCGGCTGACCCACGTAGCCATGGGACGCCGCGAGGTCGTTCGGCCCGACCAGGAAAGCGTCGACGCCGGGCGTGGTGAGTATGTCGTCAAGGTGCTCCACGGCTTCGACGGTCTCGATTTGGACCATGATGAAGGTTTCTTCGTTGGCGGTGCGGAGATATTCGGCCAGATCCAGGCCTGCGGTATTCAGGAAGCGGGCGCCCATGCCGCGGATGCCCATGGGCGGATACTTGGCTGCGCGGACGGCGTACTCCGCCTGCTCGCGGTTGTTGACCCAGGGAATAATCAGGCCTTCCGCCCCGATGTCCAGCGCCTTCTTGATATGCACCATGTCGTTCCACGGCACGCGGACGAGCGGGGTGACGTCCCGGCCCCGGGTCGCCTGGATCATGGGATGAAGGATCTCGGCATTCAACGGGCCGTGTTCGCCATCGAACCAGATCCAGTCGAAGGCCAGGTTCGACACCAGTTCCACGATGTCGTTACTGGGGGTGCCGACGGATACGCCGTAGGTCACTTCGCCGTTGCGCAGTTTCTCCTTCAGCTTGTTTTTCATGGGTTCTCCCGCGGGCCATCATGCGATAAGAAAGGTGGTCTTCACGAAGTACATCACAAAGGATTTCACGATTGATTCGCTACGTTTTGATAAGTATATTGAAACCCGTCGCTCATGGAAAACAGTAAATGCCCACGGGGCTCTCGATCCGTATCTTCGGAGCAGGGCCTCCCGGTTTGAAATAGGGGTAAACATCATGGCAGGTATAACATCCAGTAGGCGATTTTCAATGCCCGTTGCGTACACTGCGCTCGTCATCCTTGCCTTTGCGGCACTGGCGATCCACGGACAGCAGATACCGTATGCGCCGACGTCCGAAGGCGAGATCCCCGACGCCATTCTCGGCGAGGCCGGCGCGCCCCGCGGCGGCGACCTGGCCTATTTCGATGAAGACCAGGCGACCAGGGGCTATCTCGCCGAACCGGAAGGGCCGGGTCCCCGGGGCGCCGTCATCCTGATCCACGAATGGAACGGCCTGGTGGACCGCGTCAGGCAGGTGGCCGACGCGCTGGCCGCGGAGGGCTACGTCGCCCTGGCGGCCGATCTGTATTCGGGCCGAACGGGGAGCAACCGCGACGAGAACATGGCGCTTGTGCGGGAAACGCTGGACGACATGGACAAGATCATCCGCAACCTGGACGCGGCGGCGGCCTACCTGAGATCGCGGCCGGACGTGAACGGCAAGATCGGCGCCATGGGCTGGTGCTACGGCGGCGGGGTCGCGCTGAGTTACGCCCTGGGCGGCGAGAACCATGACGCCACCGCTATCTTCTACGGGCGCCTGCTTGATGATCCCGAACGGCTCAGCGCCATACACCACGAGATCTACGGCACCTTCGCCGGACTCGACCGCGGCCCCTCGCCCGAACAGGTGGAAAGCTTCGTCGCCGCGCTCCGCCAGGCCGGCGTGGAGAACGACGTGCACATCTACGACGACGTCAACCACGGGTTCTGGCTATACGTGGAGCGCGATCCGAAGAACGAGGAACCCGCGCTGGACGCCTGGGAGCGGCTGAAGTCCTATCTCAAGCGAACCATCGGAAGCGATTGATGGATGCTTTCGAGCAGGCCCTCGCCGAAATCGACACCTTCGGCTTCACCCTGTTGCCCGATGTGCTGTCGGTGTCCCAGGTGCGCACGCTTCGCGAGGCGTTGACCCACGTAGCCGCGGCGCACGGCGAGGCCGATTACGAGAACCGAGGGGGCACATCGCTGCTGGTGCGGAACCTGCCCACCCTGGATCCGGTGTTTCTCCAGGTCATCGACCACCCCGTCGTCCTTCCGATCCTGGAAAGTGTGCTGGACAAGACCGTGGTACTGGGCAGCCTGAGTTCCCGCATCGTGCGGCCGGGCGACGGCTACCAGGACTTTCACAGCGACATCCCGCAGCACATGCTGAACCCGGTTTCCCCCGTGATGATGAACACCATCTGGATGCTGGACGATTTCGACGCGGCGATCGGCGGCACGCGGATCGTCCCCGGTTCACACAAGAGCGGATGGGTGGGTCCACCCAAGGGCATGGAGGTGCGGCACGTCTACCAGCCCGTGGCTTCCGCGGGCAGCGTGCTGATCTTCAACGGACAGTGCTGGCACGGAGGCGGCGCGAACACCACCGACCGCAACCGGCACGCGCTCTTCGGGCACTACCGCAAGTCCATGCTCCTCTTCCAGCTCGATCCCCACGACGGTTTCCGGGACGAGTGGTTCGAAGGGCTTTCGCCCCGCCAGAAGCAGCTATTGCGCATGCAGAAGGGCGTAGGCGCGCGCCACGCGGCGGACGACCATCTGCTGTAGAAGATCACTGGCGCATTTGATCTGGCCACCAATCCCTGCACCGCCTTCTAACGATCGCACTATTTTAGATACATTGTAGACACTTGGAGAAATCATGGCGAGTTTATCAGGATCCGACCACCTGGAAGAGGGTTCGAAGGAATCTCTGGATTTCTCGAAGCTCGGGCGAATCGCAGGCATCAAAGAGGATGTCTTACCGGTGGTCGTGCAGGATTCGTCTACGAAGGAAGTGTTGATTCTGGCCTACATCAACCGCCTGGCCCTGGACGAATCCATGAAGACCGGGATCGCCACGTTCTGGAGCACTTCGCGGAACGAACTGTGGGTGAAGGGCGCCACGTCGGGAAACGCCCTCGGTATCGATGAAATCCGCGTGAATTGCGAACAGAATTCCGTGGTCTATCTCGTGACACCCCGCGGCGGCGGAGCCTGTCACACGAAGGACAGCGACGGACAGTACCGGACCGGTTGCTACTATCGGCGCATAAAGTCGTCAGGGAAACTGGAGTACGTCTGAAGGGACCGGCGTAGCATCGGTTTTTGTGGTTCTGAAGTAAGCGTAGAACGAATCACCCTGAATTTAGGAAAGACCGGAAAACTTAACCATTTTGGAGCAACCTCCGAACATATCCTACTTTTTCGGAATACAGTCCAAAACGGTAAGAAACGCGACTCGATTCAGGTAAGAAACCAGGGCGCGTTCCCGCCTACCCCCCAAAAGCCGCCAAGTAGAGTTTTGTGCGTTCGTTCAGGACGCCGTAGAAGGCCCGGGTTTCCGGGTCGTCGCTGTCCCGCCAGAGGGTGGCGGGAATCCCCGAATCATTGGCCAGCGGGTCCCGGTCTCGGTGGCCGTAGTAGATCTGCGCGGTCTTCCGCACGGCCCGCGTGGGACGCGTCGTGGCTGTGTGGAGCACCGATACGTTGAACAGGGCGCAGGTGCCCGCGGGTCCGTGAAGGTCGTAGACGCCCCGTTCCAGTTGCGTGCTGCTCTCCTTCAAAACAGGCTGATCGACCCCTTCGGGCGAGATGGAGAAGCAGTGGGAATCCTCATCCACGTCGGTGAAATAGACCATGAGCTGGATGTAGTCCATGCGAAGGGGATGGTCGAGCCAGTGGACCTTGTCGCGGTGCCAGCGCTGGTGGAACTCGCCCTTGTACGGTCCCATGGATCGCAGCCCGATTTCTCCGAAACACAGCGGACCGCCCATCAGTTCCTCGATGGTGCCGTAGATGGCGGGATGGCGGATCAGTCCGTCGAAGGCCGGCGTGGTGATAAGGGCGTCGTAATTCGCCTCCTGATGGTGGCCGTAGGGATGCCAGAAATAGGGGTACTTGCGGCGGTCCTCGTCGAAGAGATTCAGAAAACGATCCACCTCATCGTCCACGAGGACCTTGCCGAGGTTGATGAATCCGTTCTGACGAAAGAACGCCAGGTCGGCCTGTTCCATAGTCTCCCCTCAGACCGACCGGGTGATGCCGCCGTCGACGCGCAGGTTTTGCCCGGTGATATAGCCGGAGCCGGGCGACAGCAGGAAAGCGGCCGTTTCCGCGATCTCTTCCACGGTGCCGTAGCGTCCCATGGGTATGCGCGACCGGAAGGCCTCCGATTCCGGGAGGCTGTTGATGAACCCCGGCAGGATGTTGTTCATTCGGATATTGTCCCCGGCGTGGTTGTCGGCGTAGATCTTCGTATAACTCGCCAGGGCCGCCCGAAAAGCGGTCGACACGGGGAAGTAATGCTCCGGTTCGAAAGCGGCGTAGGTCGAGATGTTCACGATGGAACCACCGCCCTGGCCCACCATGATCGGGGTGACGAGGCGCGCCATGCGCACCACGTTGAGGAACACGATGTCCAGTCCCTCGTGCCAGTCTTCGTCCGGAATGTCCAGGAGATCGCCCTTGGGCGGATGCCCCGTGCTGTTGACGACACCGTCGATGCGGCTGTGGGCGTCCATGGTCAGATCGACCAGTTTCCGAAGGTCGGCTTCGTCCGTGACGGAACCGGTCACGCCGATCCCGCCCAGTTCACCGGCGAGCGATTCCGCCGCACCGGAAGGGGACAGCAGCGAGACGGCCCACCCCTGGCCGGCCAGGTTCCTCGCGATGGCCGCACCCATGCCGCGACCCGCTCCCGTAATGACTGCTACACGTTGCGCACTCATGCCACTCCCTTCGTCGATTCGATCCCTTGACCGTTGCCGGACCCTTGTCCGGAAATGTTCTCGTGTTTCGTAGATACGCTGCCGGAGCCACGGGCTACCAGGTGCCACCGCCCCGGCCAAGGCATTGCCAAACGCCCCGACCAAGGCGATATATAAACAAATGCGTTGCCGCAATCAATGACGGAATGTAGCGTTAGATCATGAAAATTACCGCCCTGAAGACCCACGCCGTTCACGTGAATCACCGGGGAGACTGGACGTTCCTGGCGGTGCACACCGACGAGGAGATCACCGGTTACGGCGAGGTGAATCCCGGCGGCGCAAGATCCGGGAGCGTGGACTTCCTGCGGCAGGCCGAACCCGTGCTGGCCGGACGCGATCCCGGCGACATCGAACGCATCCTGGCCGAACTCCTCCCTTCGCCCGTCGACCGGTCGAAAGTGATGGCGATGAGCGCCCTCGACCAGGCCCTGTGGGACATCAAGGGGAAGGTCCTGGGCGTGCCGGTGGCCGACCTCATCGGAGGCCGCTGCCGCAATGAGATCCCCCTCTACGCCAACATCAACCGGGCTACCACCGACCGGACGCCCGCGGGATTCGCCCGGAACGCGGCCGCCGCGGTCGCGGACGGATTCGACGCCGTGAAGCTCGCGCCCTTCGACGGGATGCCTGCCGGTATCGACCGGGCTTCGGATGCCCGGGCAGGCATCGCCTGCATGGAAGCGGTGCGCGCCGCGATCGGTCCGGACGTGTCCCTGCTGATCGACTGCCACAGCCACTTCACCGCCCGGGGAGGATGCGAGGTCTTCGACGCGCTCAAGGACCTGGACCTGTACTGGTACGAGGAACCCGTGCCCGACGAGGACCACGAGGGATACCGGACCATCAAAGATCACATTGACGTGCCGCTGGCCGGAGGCGAGAGCCTGATGTACCGGGAGGGGTTCTGGCCCGTACTGGACCAGGGGCTGATGGACGTCATCATGCCGGACGTAACGATCGTGGGTGGGCTTTGGGAACTGAAGAAGGTCGCCGCCATGGCGGAGGGCCGGGGGATTCCCACCGCGCCGCACGGTCCCTTCGGGCCGTTGACCATCGCGGCGGGCGTGCAGGCCATGGCCGCCCATCCGAGGTTTCGGGTCCTGGAATACGCCTGGGGAGAGGTGCCGTGGAGACACGAGCTTATCGAACCGCCGGAGAGGATCGAAGGCGGTCGGATTCGTGTAACCGACCGGCCCGGGCTGGGCGTCTCGCTGAACATGGATGCGATTGAAACCTACAGGGCGGACCGAGATCGGTAGGCGGTCCCGTAGTCAGCCCCGGCGCCTGGCCTGGCGGCCCGGGGACGCTGGCCCGTCGGCCCCCGGACACTGGATCGCTTACTTCTTCGCCAGCGCGGCCTTGATCGCGGCCTCGAATGCGTCTTTCGTCTGGTTGTTGACGAAACGCTTCGACACGGTGCCTTCGCGATCGATCACGAAGGTGTGGGGTATGGTAAGCACGTTGCCGTACGCCTGGTAGGTCTTCCGGTCCGCTTCCACGATGGGATAGGATACGTTCAGCTTTTCGACGAAAGGTTTCGTGATGGGAAGCCCCTCTTCGTCGAGGGAAAGTCCGAGTACCTCGACACCCTGTTTCCCGTATGTTTCGTAGAGTCCGTTCAGGACCGGCATCTCCACGAGGCAGGGCGGACACCAGGTGGCCCAGAAGTTCACCACGACCACCTTTCCTTTCAAGGCGGATAGACTGGCCTCGCCGCCGCCCAGGACCGGCAGGTTGAAATCGGGCGCGGCGCTGCCTTCCTTCAGCATGAGCCGGGCCTCGATGGCCTTCAACTCGGCCACGACGGCCGCCCGGACGCGGGGAACCATGTTCGGGGTGACCTGGATCCCGAGCTCATTGTATACGGCCATGGCCGTTTCCGGACCGAAATTCGGCTTGCCGGCCTTGGATTCGGAGACCTGCTTCATGATATAGACAACGATCTTCTGCTCGTCGTCGGTCAGGGGTTGCTCGCCCTGGTCCGCGGTCTGCGCCTGTACGTTGGACAGGACGAAGGCCCCGGCAAACATTGCACATAAAAACGTTGTATATATTCTTTTCACACTTACCTCCCCTTCAGCTGATTTTTATCTCTCCGACCGTGCCTGGTTATCTTGAACTCCCGGCTGGCCGTAGACCGAGCAACCTGATCGTCGAATCCGACCCGGTTCCGGGAATTCGAATATCAGGCCTTGCTGTCTGCCTTCTCGGCCCCGGCCGCTTTCTTGAGCAGTTCGTTGAAATTCATTTCGAAATTCGCCAGGTCGCTGCGGTCCACGATCGTGGCGGCCGCTACGCCCACGGCGATGGCCACGGCTTCCCGGATCTCCGCACCTTCGGCGCCGTACTTCATGGCCTTCTTGAGATGTCCTTCCAGGCAGTTCTGGCATCCGGCGCTCAGCGACGCGGCTATGGCGATCAGTTCCTTGGTCTTGTTGTCGAGCGCCGTGCCTTCCCGGTAGGTCTCCCGGTAGAAATCGAAGTAGATGTCCTTCATCCGTTCTTCCAGCAACTCGTATGACCTGAGAACCTTGCCCACGTATGTATCCTCCGGAACCCGATGCGAAGACGTAAGGAATCTGACGTTGTATCAATGCGAACGGGCTGCGATCCGGCTGCCATCCCGCCCATCCGAACCCATTGAAGTATTCAAAATCGCGCCGGGATTATTCAAACTTAAACCCGGGAACGGTTACAGACATACTAAGGCGCTTCCTCCTCCGGCGCAATCTGATTCGGCGCACCCGCGCAATCTGATTCCGCGCCGCCTCGGGCCGCTCCCACCTGCCCGGCGCGGACCGTTCAGGATGCTTCGGGATGGAAATACCGGTACACCTTGCGCGCCGCGTCTTTGCCCACGCCCTGGACCGTCCTCAGTTCCTCCTCGGAGCACTTCCGGATGTTCTCCACGGAACCGAGCGCCAGGATCAACTGCTGTTTCCGTTTCGGTCCCACCCCGGGTATGTTGTCCAGTTCCGACCGGATCATGCGCCTTCCCCGCTGCTGCCGGTGAAAGGTCACGGCGAAACGATGGGCTTCGTCCCGGGCCTGCATGAGCATTTTCAGGGCCGGGGAGGACCGGGGTACGAGGATCGGTTCGGACTGGCCCGGACGGAAGACCTCCTCCAGGCGCTTAGCCAGGCCGATGACGGGCAGGTCGACCAGGCCCAGTTCGTTCAGGACTTGCCGTACGCTGGATAGCTGTCCCTTTCCGCCGTCGATGAGCACGAGGTCCGGCAGGGGCTTGTTCTCGTCGATCAGCCGCCGGTACCGCCGGCCGACTACTTCCTGCATCATGGCGAAATCATTGGGACCGATCACGTCCCTTACCTTGAACTTCCGGTAGTCCGACTTGCGGGGACGGCCGTCCACGAAGCAGACCAAGGAGGCTACCGGGTCCGAACCCTGGATATTGGAGATGTCGAAGGTCTCGACGCGTCTCGGCGGCGCCTCGAGACCGAGGACTTCCTGCAGGGATCCCACCGAGGCGGGCATGCTGCGGCGGACCCTGGTTTCGGCCCGTTTCAGTGCGTGGGTGTTCAACTGCAGTTCGGCGTTCTGCGTGGCAAGCCGGACCATGGCGGCCTTGTCGCCCCGGCGGGGCACGACGACTTCGACTTTGGATCCACGCTGCCGGGCCATCCATTCCCGGAACGTCTCCATGCCGTCCGGTTCGCCGGTCAGCAGGATCTCGTCGGGCCAGAGTTGCGCGGCGAGGTAGTACTGGGTCAGGAAGGCGCCCAGCGTCTCCGGTTCCGTCGACTCCTCCGGCGCCGTCAGGAAGAAGTGCTCCTTGCCCAGCAGCTTGCCCTCCCGGACCTGCAGGACCGCTCCGCACACGTCGGTTCCGTTCCTTGCGAGCCCGATGATGTCCCGGTCCACTTCCCTGTTCGAAAAAGCCCGCTGACGGATCGTCGTCTTCTCGATGGCGACGATCTGGTCGCGAATGCGTCCCGCCAGTTCGAACTGCAGTTGCTCCGACGCCCTCGCCATGCGTTCCTTCAGGCGATTCAGCAGGTCCTTCGTCCTGCCCGAGAGAAACTGGCACACCTGCTCGATGATTTCGCCGTAGCCCTCCTCGCCGATGTGCCCCTTGCACGGTCCGGGACAGCGGTCGATGTAGTAGTCGAGGCAGGGCCGGTCCATGGATGGCCACGCCTTCGCGCTGGGACAGGTGCGCAACGGGAAGACTTTCCGGACCAGGTCGATCGTCCTTCGCATGGCCTTCACGTTGGTGTAGGGGCCGAAGTACCGGGCCCCGTCCTGCCGGACGTTGCGCGTAACGACGACCCGAGGAAAAGCCTCGTTGGTCACCATGATGAAGGGAAAGGACTTGTCGTCGCGAAGCATCACGTTGTACTTCGGCTTGTGCTCCTTGATGAGATGGTCTTCCAGGAGCAGCGCGTCGACCTCCGATTCGGTGGCTACGTAGTCGAAGTCACGAATCCGGCTGGCCAGAGCGACGGACTTGGGCGCCGTGAGACGGGTCTTCTGGAAATACGAGCGGATCCGCTGCCGCAGCGCGCGGGTCTTGCCCACGTAGATGATGCGCGACCGGGCGTCTTTCATCAGGTACACGCCCGGTTTGCCGGGGAGGGACTTGAGCTTCTTTTCGATTTCCGTCGGTTCGACAGCCATGAGAAGGGTGATCCATTACGTGGATTCGGGGTGTCACAGGCATGCCTGGCCGCCTGCGGGCCACCCGTCGCATGCGGGCCGGGCAACGCCCACGCCATAAGTCAATTTAACCTTGACTTCCGGCGGCTCGCCAGGTAAATTGATGCTGGTTCCATACCGGACCCTGCGAGCCTGAAGACAGGTCGCTTCACGACAGGCCGCATCGGCCGAAACGCCGTGCGGTGTTTTGACGATTCAGCATTTTAAAGGGAGTAACAGTTGCCGACCCTCGTTTCATCCAAGAAGCGTTTGCGCCAGGAAAGCGTCCGTCAACGGCGTAACGCCACGGTCAAGTCCGCCCTCCGAACCGCCATCAAGCGCCTGCGCGAGAATGCTGACGCCGAAGCGGCGCCAGGACTCCTTGGACAGGCCTATTCCAAGCTGGACAAAGCCGTCAAGCGCGGCGTGATGCACCGGCGGACCGCCGCCCGCATCAAATCCAGGCTGACGAAACAGGCCAACTGAGCCTGATTCCGGGTACCTGCCACACCAGACCGGACGCACGTCCACCTTCCTGCTATTCCGCTTGACCGGCCTCCATGGCCACCTGCCGGTCTTCCGCTGATTCCGCGTACGTCAATGCTGCCTGGACCAGGCCTCTGAACAAGGGGTGGGGTCTGTAAGGACGGCTTGTCAACTCGGGGTGGAACTGGGTGCCTACGAAGAAGGGGTGCGTGGGGATTTCCAGTATCTGCATGATCTCCTCGTCGGGCGTCATGCCGGAGAACACCATGCCCTTGTGCTCGATGAGTTCCCTGTACTGGTTGTTGAACTCATACCGGTGGCGAAACCGTTCGACGGCCGCTTCCGATCCGTAGCAGCGGTGTGCTTCCGTGCCGGCTTTCACTTTCACTTCGTGTCCTCCGAGCCGCATCGTGGCCCCCATGCCGGTGAGCTTCCGCTGGTCGGGCAACAGGTAGATGACCGGCGTTTCCGTTTCCGCGTCGAATTCCGCGTGGGCGGCTTCCAGCATGCCGCACTCGTTGCGCGCGAACTCCACCACGGCCAGCTGGAAGCCGTAGCACAGGCCCAGGAACGGCAACCCGTTCTCCCTGGCGTACTGTATGAACCGGATCTTGCCCTCGGCGCCCCGCTCGCCGAAGCCGCCGGGCACGATGATCCCTGAAATACCGTCCAGCATGCCCTCGTCCAGCGGCTGATCACTCGAGAAATCCGTCGTGTCTATCCACTCGGTGGCGATCTCCGCGCCCACGGCGACCTTGCTGTGGTCCAGGGCGTTGAGAATGCTCACGTAGGAATCGTGGAGCGCCGTGTACTTGCCGGTGATGGCGATGCGTACTTCGGGATGGCTGCCGGACAGGTACTTCAGGTAGATGTCGAACATCTCGGGACGCTGGTCGGTACGCTGCGGGAGGTTGACGTTGAGCTTGTCGGCGACGATCTGCACCGTCTCCTGGCGGTCGAGCAGGGCCGGCACCCGGTAGATGGAATCCGTGTCCGGACTGCTGACCACGCGGTCCTCGGCGATGTTGCAGAAGAGGCTGATCTTCTGGCGGACGCTCTTGTTCAGGGGTATGGCCGAGCGGCACACCACGATATCGGGCTGGATGCCCAGTTGAAGCAGCGCCTTGACACTGTGCTGCGTGGGCTTGGTCTTCAATTCCCCGGCGGACGCGTTGTAGGGCACCTGCGTGACGTGGACCGACATGACGTTGTCCCGACCCTCGTCGTAGAGCATCTCGCGGGCGGCTTCGATGAAATGGATGTTCTCGATATCCCCGACCGTGCCGCCGATCTCGACGACCAGGATGTCGTAGGGGCCCTCGTGGGCCTTTGTCCGGATCAGGTTCTTGATCTCGCCGGTCACGTGGGGAACGACCTGCACGTCACGGCCGAGATACTCGCCCCTCCGTTCCTTGTCGAGGATGATGCGGTATACCCGGCCCGACGTGATGTAGTTGTTCCGGTTCAGGTTATCGTCGAGGAAGCGCTCGTAGGTACCCAGGTCCATGTCGCATTCGGTGCCGTCCTCGAGCACGAACACTTCACCGTGGCGGTAGGGGTTGATGGTGCCGGCGTCCTGGTTCAGGTAGCCGTCGATCTTAATCTGGGAGACCGTGAATCCGTAATGCTTGAGCAGGTGTCCGAGGGAAGCGCTGAAGACGCCCTTGCCCACGCCGGACATGACGCCGCCGGTGACGAAGATGTACTTGGTCCGGCCGATGCGGTAATCGGTGGGGAAGAATTCGATGGCCTCGGATTCTACGGTCTTGGCGCTGTGGGCGTCCAGGTCGACTTCATCAAAAAACACATCGTCGCTATAGTCCGGGGCACCGGCCAAAGACTCGCTCCTTGTTCAGGATTTAGGATGTGATTAAGGCCGCATCTAAGATAGGGCGGGAAAGACGAAATCGCAATACAATTATATTAAAAATCCTATATCAATAGTCCCCGATCCACTTGCTCCTCAGCGCATCCAGCGTACCCTTCTGCCGCATCTGGTACAGCCAGAGGTTCAGGAAGTTGATGAAGGGCTGGTCGCCGCGGACGGTCATGTAGCCGAGGTCCTCACGGGTCAGTGGCCTGTCCGGGTCGAGGGCGTATAGCAGGGAATTCTGCCTGGCGTAGATCACCGCTTCCACGTTGTCCGTGAACATGACGTCCACGTCGCCCGCCGCCACGGCCGGCTGTACGTCCAGATTGTTCTCGAACATGACGATCGTGGCCTGCACGATGTTGGCACGGACGTAGGCTTCGTTGGTCCCGCCGTAGTTGGCGCCGATCCGGACGCCGGCCCGGTCGATGTCCTGAAGGCTCCTGTAACGCTCGCGGTCGGCCTTCCGGATTAGCGGCGACTTGCCGATGGTTACATACGGATCGGTGAGGGCCAGGTCTTTCTGCCGCTTCAGCGTCCGGGTAATGCCGCCCATGGCCAGGTCGAACCGGTCGTTCAGGGTGTCGTAGGAGAGGTTGCTCCAGGTCGTGGGCACGAACCGGACGCCGACGCCCAGCGCTTCGCCGAGCAGATGCGCCGCGTCGATGTCCATGCCCTCGTAGGTACCGGTCTCCGGATTCAGATAGGTGAATGGCTTGTAGTCGCCGGTCGTCCCGACCCGGATCTCTCCCCGTTCCTGGATCCTGTCCAACAGGGAGGTCTGGCCGTGTATATGCGCCGGAACGGCGCCCAGGCAGACTGTCAGAAAAAGCGCCAGGATAGCGCGCATATGGAAAGTCTTCATTGATCACTCCAGTAGGGTATGATTCGCTGGCGGAACTTCAAACGACCTGCGGATGCGACCGTCGGTGAGTTTATACCGCTTCCCGACACGCGTGTCAATGCATCTTGACAGCCCCGCGCCGGGCTTCTACCTTGAAATCGCATTCGACACAATCAGAAAAACCCGTGACATTTCCATCTGTCCACCCGCTGAATATCTTGTCCCTCAGGCCATGTCACCAGCCTCCTCCAGTACGATACGGACATCGGCTACTGCGCTTTTCATCATATTGATCTTAGCTCCCTTCTTCCTCGACCGATGGCTGTCGCGCGAGACAGACGTACGCATGGCAGACGGGCGCGAGACAGACGCGGCAAATCCGGGACGTTACGGGTTCCTGTTGACCGACGCGACGGCGGCGGCCGGCATCGACTTCTTCCATGCAAAACCGCAGCTCGATCCGCAGCTCGACCCGATCATGCCCCATATCTCGGCTCTCGGGGCATCCGTCTCGGTCGTGGATTTCGACAATGACGGGTGGCAGGATCTTTACGCGACCAGCAGCAGGAAGGGTACGCCGAACGCCCTGTACCGGAACCAGGGCGACGGCAGCTTCGCGGAAGTTGCCGGAGAGGCCGGCCTGGCCGATGTGAACGGGGACGGCGGCGTATCCATGGGGTCGGTGTGGGGGGATTACGACAACGACGGGTACGAGGACGTCTTCATCTACATGTGGGGCCGCCAGTGCCTGTACCGGAACCTGGGCGATGGTACCTTCGAGGACGCGACCGGCGCGGCCGGGCTCGACCGGTGGATGAATGCCAACAGCGCGGTGTGGACGGACGTTGACCGGGACGGCCAGATCGATCTCTACGTGGGCGGGTATTTCTCGGAAGTATATGACCTATGGCAGGTTACGACCACGCGCATCATGCAGGAGAGTTTCGAATACGCGAACAACGGAGGCCACAACTATCTCTTCCTGAACCGGGGAAACGGACGCTTCGAGGACGTGACGGAAGCCTACGGGGCGGACTGCACGCGGTGGACCATGTCCGTCGGCGCGGCGGACCTGAACGGCGACGGCTGGCCCGATCTGTACCTGGCCAACGATTACGGTCCCGAGGTGCTCTTCCTCAATATCGAAGGGAAGCGTTTCGAGCAGCCCGCCGGGACCACGCTGGAGGAGACCTCCAAGAGCGGCATGAACGTGGCCTTCGGCGACCTGTACAATGACGGCCGCGCGGACGTCTACGTGACGAATATCTCGAAGCGCGGCTACCTGTTCCAGGGGAACAATCTCCGCCGCAACCTGATGGCGGAAAACGGCCGGATGCTCAACATCGCGGAGGGTGAGATCGCCGACGCGGGCTGGGCCTGGGGCGCGCAGTTCGGGGACCTGAACAACGACGGATTCGTGGACTTGTTCGTCACCAACGGCTTCGTCTCGGCCGATCCGGAGGAGGACTACTGGTATGAGATGTCGCGGGTCGCCATGGGAAACAACAACATCTTCCAGGATGTGCGGAACTGGGCGCCCATGGGCGATCAGAGCCTTTCGGGATACGAGCGGTCCAGGCTGTACCTGAACGACGGCACCGGGCGCTTCTACGACGTAGCGGAATCCGTCGGCGTAAACGACCGGTACGACGGCAGGGGAGTCGCCCTTGCCGACCTCTTCAACCGGGGCGTGCTCGACGTGGTGGTGGCCAACCAGGACGGCCCCCTGGTCCTGTACCGGAACGAGGTCGACGGTGAAAACGCGTGGATTTCCTTCGAGCTGAAGGGCACCCGCGGCAACGCGAGCGCCATCGGCGCGGAGGTCCGTGTATTCCGGGACGGCCGGCAACAGCTCCAGGTCGTGACAGCGGGCGCGAGTTTCGCCGCCCAGAGCCAGCGGAGACGGCACTTCGGCCTGGGTGCCGCCACGGAGATCAAACGCGTCGAGATACGCTGGCCGAGCGGGACGGTACAGACGCTGGAACATCCCGAAATAAACCGGCTGCACACCGTGACCGAACCGGAGGGATGATGCGCGCAACCGACGCCGCGGAGTCCGGATCCACCGCGGGACCGCCGACGGGATCGCCGGATGGACCGCCGCTGGGACCGCCGGAGGGGGTGGGATGGCAGATCGACCCACGGTACCTTTCCTCCGGCCTGATCACCCTGATCCTTGTCTTCGGCCAGCTTTACGTGGGATTCCTCCACGACCTGTCGCAACTGTTCACGGCGATCGCCGCGGCCCTGGCGGCGGAGTTGATCCTGGGCCGCCTGCTGACGGGGAAGTGGCTCAACCCCGCCAGCGCGTACATCACCGGGATCAGCTGCGGGATTCTGCTGAGATCGCTTTCCCTCTGGCCGTACGCCATTGCCAGCCTGCTTTCCATCCTGTCGAAATACGTCCTCCGCTTCAAGGGCCGGCACCTGTGGAATCCTTCCAACCTGGGCATCTGCGTGGTGCTCTTCGCGGCGCCCGGGACCGTGGCGGCCCTGAGCGAGCAGTGGGGCAACGATCTCTGGGCCATGGCCGTTATCTGGGTGCTGGGTTCCGTCATCCTCTGGCGGGCGAAGCGGTTTCACGTTACCTTCACCTACGCCGTGTCCTTCGTCGCGCTCGCTTACGTGCGGTCCATGATCACCGGAACCCCGTTCCTGTCCGAAGTCGCGCCCATCACCGGGCCCATGTACCAGCTCATGGCCTTCTTCATGGTCACGGACCCCGCCACGTCAGTCTCCTCGCGCAACGGCCGCATCGGGGTGGCTTTTCTGGTGGCGCTGGCGGAAATGGTACTGCGGCTTTACGAAATCGTGAACGCGCCGCTGTACGCGCTGTTCCTGGTGGGACCGGCGGCGAAGGTATTGGATTTGAGACGTTCGGCCTGAATGAAAGGGAGATCCCCATGGCCCTCAGGGTAGGCATCGTCGGCGTGGGTGGCATCGCGCATTGTCACGGCAGGGCGGCCCGGGAAGCGCCCGAAACGGAACTCGCCGCGATCTGCGATGTCTCGGAGGAGGCGGTGGACCGTTTCGGCGAGACCTTCGGGGTCTCCCGGCGTTATACGGATCTGGAAGGCATGTTGCAGGAAGAGGAAATCGACATCCTCTCCGTCTGTACCTGGGGTGATTCGCACGCGGATCTCACTATCCGGGCGGCTCGGACCGGCCGCGTCAGGGCGATTCTCTGCGAAAAACCCATCAGTTCGACGGCGGCCGAGTGCGAAGCCATGATCGATACCGCGCGGGATCACGGCGTCCTGCTCGCCGAGGCCTTCAAGTTCCGCCACCACCCGTGCCATCTCAGGGCAAATGAGCTGATCGAAGCCGGTGAGATCGGTCAGGTCAAATTGATCCGCAGCACCTTTACCGCGGCGGTCGATCCCGGTAACCTGAGGCCGGACTACAACTGGCGTTTCAACAAGGCCAAGCGCGGAGGCGCCACTTACGACCTGGGCTGCTACTGCATACACCACGCCCGGTTCATCACGGGCAGCGAACCGTACGTCGTCCATGCCCGCGGCCATTTCGGACAGCGATCGCAGGTGCCAGAGGACGTCACCGCGCAGCTCGAATTCCCGGGAGAGATCAGCGCGCAGTGCGTCTTTTCGTTCCGGTGCCACGGATCCCAGGAGTTCGAAGTATACGGTACCCGGGGCTATATGCGGATGGACATGGCGTGGAACAATGAAGATCGCCCGGTTGCGCTGGAAATCAGGAAGAGCGGCGGGGAAGAAAGAACCATCCGGTTCGCGCCTGTTTACCAATTCACCGAACAGCTGCGGCACCTGTGCGACTGCCTCGAATCCGGCCGGCCGCACCGGATTCCACCGGAGAACAGCCTGGGCAACATGCGGGTCATCGACGCCGTGCACGCGTCCATCGAGGCGGGACAGCCCGTGGTTTCGAATCCCGGCTAGTCCCCGGGCGCACACTTCACACGCACTTGAGGAGGGCATTGAGCAATGAGAATCACACTGACCAGTGTCGCGGTAGATGACCAGCAGAAGGCGCTTCGCTTCTACACGGAGATACTTGGCTTCCAGGTGAAGCACAACATACCCCTGGGAGAACACGCCTGGATCACCGTGGTATCCGGGGAAGATCCGGATGGGACGGAACTGGCGCTCGAGCCTGATGTCCATCCCGCGGTGCGTCCGTTCAAGAAGGCCCTTGTGGACGACGGAATCCCCTGGACAGCCTTCGCGGTCGACGACGTCGCAGCCGAACACGAGCGCCTCGAGGCAAAGGGTGTGCGATTCGTACAGCCGCCAACGGATGCCGGGACCGTTATAATCGCCGCCTTCGACGATACATGCGGCAACTTGATTCAGATTATGGAGGAGAAGGATCAGGCGTGACGATCGCATAGCTCCGTCGACCATCCGGGTCAACGGGCATAATGCGCATTTACAGGGAGGAACATGATGCTCAGGAACATCCTCGCAGCCGTCGTCGGCTACGTTGTCATGGCCGCCGTGCTCTTCGTACTCTTCTCGCTGCTGTGGGTGGCGGTAGGCCCCTCAGGTGCCTTCCAGCCGGGTTCGTGGGAAGTACCCACCGGCTGGTCGCTCGGCTCGCTCGTGCTCGGTTTCGTGGGCGCGTACATCGCCGGCCTGGTCTGCGTCAGGGTGGGGCACGATGCCAGGGCTGCGATAATCCTGATCGGCCTCGTCATCGTGCTCGGGGTGGTGAGGGCCCTGACGCCGGTGGAGATGCCGGCAGGACCGCGTCCCGACGACCTGTCGATGATGGAGGCGACCGCGGGTGCCATCCATCCGGCATGGTTCAACTGGCTCAACCCGCTGATTGGGGCCGCGGGCGTCTGGTTCGGATCGCGGAAGTCGCGCGCGTAACTGCAAAAGCGTGTCAGAAAAAGCGTAGCAGTCGACCCGTAGCAGTCTACCTGTTGCAGTTAACAGGACAATCGGCGGTCTATCGTCCGGACCCGGTTACCTGGAGCAGTTTACACCATGAACCTCGAGGAAATGACCCTCGGCGTCGAAGAAGAATACCAGATCATCGACCCCGATTCGCGGGAACTGACCTCCTACATCTCCGAGTTCCTCGAAAAGGGAAAGCGGGTCTTCCGCGACCAGGTCAAGCCGGAATTTCTTCAGTCCCAGGTGGAAATGGGTACCGAGGTCTGCAGGGACATCAAGGAAATCCGAAGGGAGATCGCCCGGCTTCGGAGCATGGTGTCCGAAATCGCGGAAAAGAGCGGCCACCGGATCGTGGCGGCCGGCACCCATCCCTTTTCCCGATGGCAGGAGCAGGAGATCACCGAGAAAGACCGGTACCGCAGCCTGGTTGCCGACCTGCAGTACGTCGCCCGCCGCCTGCTCATCTTCGGCATGCACATCCACGTCGGCATACCCGACCGGGAACTGCGCATCGACACCATGAACCAGATCAGCTATTTCATGCCCCACGTCCTGGCCCTTTCTTCTTCATCCCCCTTCTGGATGGGAGACAACACGGGGCTCAAATCCTACCGGAGCATCGTGTTCTCCGAGTTGCCCCGGACCGGCATCCCCGAACGGTTCAATTCGGCCGACGAATACGACCATTTCATCCAGACGATGATCAAGACCGGCTGCATGGACGAGCCCACGAAAATCTGGTGGGACGTACGTCCCCATCCCCGTTTCCCCACCCTGGAGATCCGGATCTGCGACTGCATCACCGAAATCGACGAAGTGGTGGCCATCGTGGCCCTGGTCAGGGCGGTGGCGACCAAGTTGATCCGGCTGCGCCGCGAGAACCAGTCATGGCGGTACTACCGGCGCGACCTGGTGGCCGAGAACAAGTGGCGTGCGATCAAGGACGGGCTGGACGGAAGCCTGGTCGACTTCGGCAAGGAAGAGGAGGTGCCCCTGAGATTCCTCATCGAGGAACTGCTGGATATCGTGGACGACGTTGTGGATCCACTCGGTGTCCGTGAAGAGATCGAGTACATCCGGGTCATGCTCGAACGGGGCAGCAGTGCGGACCGGCAACTCAGAACCTATGATGAAACCGGTGATCTGAAAGCCGTCGTCGACCAGCTCGCCGAGGAGACGGTTACGGGATTGTGATCGGGACGAAGAACAGTGGTGATTTCCATGGCCGAACAATACGAAAACAACTTTGTACGACTGGTGAGTGTTCTTTGGAACGTCTGGCGCACATTCTGGTGGTGGCTTTTCGTGATTGTCGTGATCTACCTTATGAACCGAATGCTCTGTTCGTGAACCACTGAAACCCGCAACCATTCGTTACTTTGTTCTGCTGAATACAGTGAGACGAGTGCATCTCGTGCCTTCCCGGTCTAGACCGAACATCCTGTGGATCTCCTTTGAGGATACGGGCCCCTATTACGGCTGCTACGGCGACCCGGTAGCGCGCACGCCGAACGTAGACCGCATCGCGGCCGAGGGATGCCGGTGGACGCACTGCTTCTCCACGTCGGGCGTCTGCGCCCCTGCCCGTTCTGCGATCATAACCGGGATGTACGCCACCTCCATCGGCACGCACCACATGCGGACCACCCACGTACACGCCGATACCCCGGAGATGCCCACGCCATATTCCGCGGTCCCGCCCCATTACGTCAAGTGCTTCACCGAATACCTGCGTGCGGCGGGCTACTACTGCACGAACAACTTCAAGACCGACTACCAGTTCGATCCGCCGCTGACGGCCTGGGACGACCAGGGAAAGGATGCCCACTGGCGCAACCGGCCCGATCCGGAACAGCCGTTCTTCGCCGTCTTCAACCTCATGCGCAGCCACGAAAGCGGGATGTGGCCGGAGAAGTGCCCTTCGCCCGAGTTCGATTCCGAAGCCATCGAGCCGCCGCCCCACCTGCCCGACACGCCGAAGGTCAGGGAGGCCCTGGCCCGCATGTACACTCATATCGCCCACAACGACCGGGAGTTCGGTACCATTCTGGGGCAGCTGGAAGAAGACGGACTCGCCGGGAATACGTATGTCTTCAACTGGAGCGACCACGGACCCCTGCCCCGCGGAAAACGGTGGCCATATGACGCGGGAATCCACGTACCGCTGATCGCGCGGGGACCGGACCTTGAAGGCGGGCAGGTGTGCGAAGACCTCGTCAGCACAGTCGACCTCGGTCCCACGATGCTGTCCCTGGCGGGCGTCGGAATCCCGCACCATATCCAGGGCCGCGCCTTTCTCGGGGAGCAGGCGCGACCGCCACGTGAATATGTCTACGCAAGCAGGGACCGCCACGACGTCTCCTACGACATGGTCAGGGCCGTGCGCGACGGACGGTACAAGTACATCCGGAACTATCGGCCCGATCTGCCGTATCTTTCCTGGATACCCTACCGCAACCGCCATCCGATCATGCAGGAGATCTGGCGGCTGCACGTAGAGGGCGGGCTCGACGGAACGCAGTCGGCCCTTTTCCGGTACCCCCGGCCCGTCGAGGAGTTTTACGACACCGAAGCCGATCCCCATGAAGTACACAATCTGGCCGACGATCCCCGGATTCTCGGTGACCTGGAGCGGATGCGCGGGGCGCTCGACGCCTGGCTCGAGGTAGTGGGCGACCTGGGCCGGATTTCTGAAAGCGAGATGGTCCGGGACTGGTATCCGGACGGCCGCCAGCCCAAGACCGCCCCTGTGGTCTGCGTACCCGTATGCCCTGAAAGTCCCGGGATTGAACCGGCCCTGGAGGGTGGGTCGTATGACGGACCCCTGCTACTGCAGCTTCACTGCGCCACGCAGGGCGCTTCCATCGCCTATACGCTCCAGGCCGGGGACGACCCCCACTGGCTGTTGTACACCGAACCGCTGCGGCTCGAGGTCGGCGAGTACCGGGTGCGGGCCCGGGCAATTCGGATCGGGTACAAAGAAAGTCCCGAGATCCGGGCGAAGTTCCTGGTTCGGGAAGCATGACCGGCGCAACAGCGTAAGACGGGCCGATGCCTTGTTGCGCTAAGGCCCCGTCTTCAAAGAGGTTGACCATCAGGTGGTGAATCATTAAGAAAATACAAGCACGTTACGCGAAGTTCAGGTGTTTCGAACCCGGAGCCCCGCCATGGACCCTTCCTGTCTTGCCTACCGTTTGACGGACGAAGAGCGGCGCCTCTTCGATGAACAGGGTTATTTCATCGTGGAGAACGTCCTGCCGGGTGACATGGTCGAAGCACTGGGCCGGATCGCGGACCGCATCGACGCGGAACGCCGCCCGAACATGGGGGGCAGTCCCAACAGTATCAAGAACCACTTCGACATCATCGGACAGGACGATCTGCTGCTTGAACTGCTCGACTGGCCGAAGACCTTCCCCAAGGTCTGGGGCATTCTCGGGTGGCACATCCAGCTGTATCATTCCCACTTAATCGTTTCGCCGCCGTCGCCTTCGGATCAGAAGCCTAAAAAACGGCGTCTGGGCTGGCACCAGGACAGCGGCAGGCTCAATATCGACCTGGAGACCACGCCCCGACCGCGGGTGTCGCTGAAAGTGGCCTTCTTCCTGAGCGACTGCACGGCGACCGACCGGGGCAACTTCCACGCCATTCCGGGCAGCCACCAATGCGAGGCGATCGACTTTCCCGAAAACGCCGAGCTGGATCCCGAAGGCGCCGTTCCGATCCGTGCCGCGGCCGGCGACGCCGTGTTTTTCGATCGACGCCTCTGGCACGCCTCGGGGATCAACTACTCCGATATCACACGCAAGGTGTTGTTCTACGGATACAGTTACCGCTGGCTGCGTCCCCGGGACAACATGACGGTGGATCACTACATGGACCGCTGCGACCCCATACGCAGGCAGCTCCTGGGCGCCGGGCCATCGGGCGGTCATGGCTATACCTCGCCCCTGACCGAAGACATCCCACTGCGCGAATGGATCGCTGAACATGCGGGCCGGGAATTCGTGGTAAACTGAGGCGGCCATGCCAACCCGGCGGTCCGTGGCGTTCGCGTCGGTCGCTGCGAGGTGATCAGTACTTTGCCTGATTCATCAGATACCCTGGCGGAACAACAGGCCCTGCTCGACCGGATTGCCGAAGCCATATCCGCGCGCGAACTGACCGCGCCCGCGGTCCTCTTCCTGGAATCCATGAAACCCCTCTCGTTTCTGGGCGGCCAGTTCATGGCATTCCTGAGTCCCTTCATTCACATGGTGGTGGATGCGTCGGACTACGACCGGATCGCCGAGGCCATCGAGCGCCGGGAGAACGTGGAGTTCCTGATCCAGCGCATAGAGCATCACGCCTCCGGGGCGGATGATACGGCAGACTGAATTCATGTCCCTACCATCGGAAATCAACGTCATCCTGGCCACGGACTGCGGCAGCACGACCACCAAGGCCATCCTCATCGAGCGGCGTGACGGCGCTTACCGTCTCGTCGTTCGCGGCGAGGCGCCGACGACCGTGGAAGCGCCCTTCGAGGACGTCACGCGGGGCGTCCTCAACGCGGTGCGCGAGGTGGAGGAGCAGTCCGGCCGCGAGATCCTCGACGGAGAACGGATCGTGTCGCCGGCGGAAGGCAACCGTGGGGTGGACGTCTACGTCTCGACGAGCAGCGCGGGCGGCGGGCTCCAGATGATGGTGGCCGGCGTGGTCAAGAGCATGACCGCCGAGAGTGCCGAACGGGCGGCCCTGGGCGCGGGCGCCATCGTCATGGAAACCCTGGCGTCCAACGACGGGCGTCGGCCCCACGAGCGCATCGAACGCATACGTCAGCTCCGTCCGGACATGATCCTGCTGTCCGGCGGCGTGGACGGCGGCACGAAGTCCCACGTGGTCGAGATGGCCGAACTGATCGCCGCGGCGGACCCGAGACCCCGGCTGGGCAGCGGCTACGATCTGCCGGTGATTTACGCCGGGAACGCTGACGCCCGCGAAGACATTGCCCGGATCCTGGCCGAACGGACGGAACTCAGCCAGGTGGACAACCTGCGGCCCGTGCTCGAAGCGGAGAACCTGGGCCCCGCCCGGGAACAGATCCACACCCTGTTCATGGAACACGTGATGGCCCAGGCGCCCGGGTACGGCGACCTTATGGCGTGGACCCACGTGCCGATCATGCCCACGCCCGGCGCCGTGGGACGGATGGTGCGGGTCGTCGCGGAACGAAACGGAATCGACGTGCTGGGCGTTGATATCGGCGGTGCGACCACCGACGTGTTTTCGGTCTTCGGCGGCGCGTTCAACCGGACCGTCAGCGCCAATCTCGGCATGAGCTACAGCATTTCCAACGTGTTGACGGAGGCGGGACTGGAGGCCATAGCGCGGTGGCTGCCCTTTGAAATGACCGACGCCGACCTGAAGGACCGCATGGGCAACAAGATGATTCGGCCCACCAGCATTCCCCAGACCATGGAGGAGCTGATCATCGAGCAGGCCGTGGCCCGGGAGGCCCTGCGGCTGGCCTTCGAGCAGCACAGGAACTTCGCCGTCGAGTTGAAGGGCGTGCAACAGCTCCGAACGATATCGGACACCTTCGAACAGCAGACGGGCGGCCGGACCCTGGTCGACCTGATGAACCTGGACCTGATCATCGGCAGCGGGGGCGTGCTCTCCCACGCGCCGGGCCGGTCGCAGGCCGCGCTGATGATGGTGGACGCCTTCCAGCCCGAGGGCATCACGAACCTGGCGGTGGACAGCATCTTCATGATGCCCCACCTGGGCGTGCTGTCGACCGTGCATGAAACCGCGGCGCTGGAGGTATTCGACCGGGATTGCCTCGTTCACCTTGGGCCGTGCGTGGCGCCCGTGGGCACCGGATCGTCCGGCACCCCATGCGCGACCGTCAGGGCGAGGTCGGACGACGTGGAATGGACGCACGAGGCGGCCGTGGGCGAACTGGCCGCGATTCCGGCCGGGGAGGAGGAGGTCGCCCTGGAGGTCGCGCCCGCCCGCGGGTTCGACGCCGGCGCCGGACGGGGTGTGACCGTCTCCCGTACCGTGCGGAACGGCCCCCTGGGCGTGATTATCGACACCCGAGGCAGGCCGCTTCAACAGCCGGAGGACGCGGCCGAACGGGTAGAAACGCTGCAGAGGGATTACCGCGCACTCGACCTCTATCCGGAGTCCGGCTGATGGCCCACGCCTATACATCCGGCCTGCGCGTATCGCCGCGGACCGTCGTCGCCAGGACGCGCCGGCTGCCCCTGAGCGGCCAGGTGCTGGTGGATGTCGGCGACCGGGTACGGCCCGACACGGTGGTCGCCGAAACCTACCTGCCCGGCCCGGTGCACAACGTCAATGTGGCCAATGCCCTGGCCATCGTGCCGGAGGAAGTGCCGGGCTGCATGCTCAAGCAACGGGACGAACCGGTGGCGAAAGGCGAGTTGATCGCCGAATCCAGGGGGATCTTCGGTCTGTTCAAGTCCAGCGTCCGGTGTCCCGAAAGCGGCACCATCGAAATGGTCTCGGAAGTGACCGGACAGGTGCTCATCCGGGAACCGTCGACCCCGGTGCGGATCAATGCCTACCTCGACGGCACGGTCACCGAAACACTGCCCGGTGAGGGCGTCGTGGTGGAAACGGCCGGCGCCTGCATTCAGGGTATCTTCGGCGTAGGGGGCGAAACGCACGCGCCGATAAGCCAGATCGTCCAATCGCCCGAAGACGAGGTCACCGTTGAGATGATCGATGAACGCCTGCGGGGCCGGATCGCCTGCTGCGGATCCATGATCACCCTTGACGCGTTGCGTAAGTTGATAGAGGTCGGTGCGTCCGGCGTGGTCGTGGGCGGCATGCTGTACCACGATATCGGCGACCTCCTGGGATACCAGATCGGCGTCGCGGTGACCGGCGGGGAGGAAATCGGACTGACCATGATCGTCACCGAGGGCTTCGGACGGTTGCCCATGGCCGAACGCACCTTCGAATTGCTCCGTTCCCTGCAGGACCGCGAAGCTTCACTGAGCGGCGCCACGCAGATCCGGGCCGGCGTGATTCGGCCCGAGATCATCATCAAGTCCGCCGGTGGCGAGGCGTCCGCCGATGAGGCGTCCTCGGAACGGGTGAGTAAGGCCGGCCGCGGCCTTGAAGCCGGTTCGCTGGTCCGCCTGATCCGCGAGCCCTGGTTCGGGGAACTCGCCACGGTGGCCTCGCTGCCCGAACAACCCGTGCGGCTTCCCACGGGCGCCTTCGCCCGGGTGCTGCAAGCCCGCAGGACGAACGGAGCGCTCGTGACGGTGCCCCGGGCGAACGTGGAAATCGTGGAGACCTGATGCACCTCTGCCCAACCCCCCGCATACCGCATTGTGTATCTCACTCGACCAAACCGCATCATGTGGTCTCCGCGTATGCGGCAGTCTTTTCCCTGCTGCGTGCAGTCTTTGCGTTCGCGGCGATCTTCTCCTTGCTGCAGGCGGACCCCGTTCTAGCCCAGGCCGGCGCCGAATCCGGCTGGTTCAACGCGGACCGGACCCAGGCCCTGGTCCTGGGGATCATCCTGACGGGCGCTATTTTGCTTTACGTCGTGCTGGCCTCCGCGGGCCGGCCGCTTTTCATACGCAAGATCGCCGGCCTGGAGACGGTGGAAGAAGCCGTGGGACGGGCGACGGAGATGGGCAAACCCATCCTCTACGTCCCGGGCCTGAACGACATGGACGAGGTGCAGACCATCGCGTCCATGAACCTGCTGGGTCATCTCGCCACCATCATCGCGGGCTACGATTCCAGGCTGCACGTGCCCGTACGCAAGTCCCTCGTCATGAGCGTGGCCCGGGAAACCGTGCAGCAGTCCTACCTGACCGCGGGCCGCCCCGACGCCTACCAGGAGGACGACATCCACTACGTCTCGGATGCGCAGTTCGCATACGCGGCGGCCGTCGACGGCATCATCGTACGGGAAAAGCCGGCCGCCTGCTTCTACCTGGGCGGGTTCTACGCCGAGTCCCTCATCCTGGCGGAAACGGGCAACTCCATCGGGGCCATACAGATCGCGGGAACGGCAAGGCCTCCCCAATTGCCCTTCTTCGTAGCGGCCTGCGACTATACGCTGATCGGAGAGGAATTGTTCGCCGCCAGCGCGTACCTGTCCAAGGAACCGCGCATGCTGGGCAGCCTGAAGGGACAGGACGCCGGCAAGGGCATCGCCATCGTATTCATCCTGGCCGGCAGTGCGCTGGCCACCCTGGAATCCATTACCGGAAGTGAAACCGTCCGCGAAGTCTCCGAAATCGTACTCTGGCTATTCAGGTAGATCCCATGCGCCGTAGAATACCCCTTATCATCACCTTCATCATCGGCGTGGTCCTGATTACGGGATACTTCGTGACGCGGGGCCCCTTCAATACGCTCTACGAGAGTTTCTCGGACTACTTCGCCATCATTACCGTCTTTGCGTTCATCCTCGGCGGAGGGAGCCTGCTCAAGATCCACCTGAAACGCGTTTCCAGCCGCGCCGCGGACTGGCCCTACAGCGTGGTCACCCTGGTGGCCTTCCTCGTCACCCTGGTGATCGGCCTGTTCAAGGTGGGCAACCCCGGCGGGATGGGCGGGGAGATCCTGGCCTCGGGTTCCTGGCTTCGGTTCATGTTCGACGGGGTCTACAACCCGCTGTCGGCCACCATGTTCTCCCTGCTGGCCTTCTTCGTCGCCTCGGCTTCCTACCGCGCCTTCAGGGCGCGCACGAAGGAGGCCACCATCCTCTTGTCGGCCGCCATGGTCATCCTGCTGGGCAGGACCCCCGTAGGGGCGTGGCTGACGGCCTGGATGCCGGAAAGCCTGGCATTCCTCGAACTGCCGAACCTGGCCAACTGGATCATGGCCTGGCCCAATACGGCCGGCCAGCGGGCCATCATGATCGGAATCGCCCTGGGGGTCATCGCGACTTCGCTGCGCATCATCCTGGGGATCGAACGAAACTACCTGGGCCGGGGAGAATGAGCATGCGGATTCCCGATTCCATCCTGCAGATCGACCGCCGGATCATCTTCCTGCTGATCGGGGCGGCGGTTTGCATCCCCTTGCTCCTGAAACCCCGCTTCCAGGACAGCCCCACGCCCATCGTCCAGTCGATCTTCGACACCGTGGAACGGCTTCCGTCCGGGTCGCGGGTGTTCCTTTCCTTCGATTACGGCCCGGACACCGCGCCCGAGCTGGATCCCATGGCGAAGGCCCTCGTGCGGCATACGATGACACGCGGCCACGAAGTGTCCTTCTTCACCCTGTTCCCCGAAGGGGTGGGACAGATCAAGAAGATCACGGACAACCTGCTGCCCGTGGAGTTCCCGGACAAGGCGTACGGGCGGGACTACGTGAACCTGGGGTACAAGGCCGGTCTGGGCGGCGCCATCAACACCATGGTGGTCAACTTCAGGACGCTGGTCAACGCCGACGCGGAGGGCACGCCGCTCGACGACCTGCCCATAACCGCGGACGTGGACGAGATGGTGGACTACGTCATCATCCTGAGCCTGACCGCTGGGGACCCCGGACTGAAGGAGTGGATCCAGTTCGCGGGCGACATCGCGGGGATTCCCGTCATGGGCGGCGGCACGGCCGTGGTGGCGCCGGAACTCTATCCCTACTATCCCCAGCAACTGGTCGGCTTGATGGGCGGCCTCAAAGGGGCTTCCGAGTACGAGTCCGCCCTGGTGGACCGGTATCCGGCCTACCGGAACGCCACTATGGAGGCCACCATGCGCATGGGTCCCCAGGTCGTGACCCACGTGCTGATCGTCCTGCTAGTCTTGCTGGGCAACCTGGCCTATTTCTTCGGTCGGTCTGGCCGGGCGGCCCGGGCAGGCCGAACGGGCCAGGGTAACCGGGCGGTACGCCGGCCATAGAGGACCTTTTAATGGATGTAACGCTGATGCTCTGGATCGACGCGGCCCTCACGCTGATGATCCTCAGTTTCCTTTACCGGGACAATCCCTTCTACAAGTTCGCCGAACACCTGTTCGTCGGCGTTTCGGCCGCTTACCTGATGGCCGTCGGGTTCTGGGACCACCTGGTGCCGAATCTGCTCGGCAAGCTGTTCCCTTCGCTCATGTCGGGCGTTGTGCCCGGCGCAGAGGGCCGGTCGCCGGACTACTACTACATCATCCCCGCCGTCTTCGGCCTGCTGCTGCTCACCCGCCTGATCGACCGCTGGGCCTGGCTCAGCCGCTGGGCCCTGGCCTTCATCGTCGGCGGCGCGGCGGGATTCAACCTGCCCCGCTTCCTCGATTCGGACTTCATCATCCAGGTCCAGAGCACCATGATCCCCCTCGTGGTGCTCGACGCATCAGGCAACCTGCTCTGGGGCGCCAGCTTTTCACACATCGTGCTCGTCCTGGGCGTGATCTGCGGCCTGGTGTACTTCTTCTTCTCCGTGGAGCACAAAGGCGTGCTGGGACAAGTGTCCCGCGCGGGTATCTGGGTCTTGATGGTGACCTTCGGCGCGGCCTTCGGGTACACGGTCATGGCGCGCATCTCCCTGCTGACCGGCCGGATGGAGGCCCTGGGCGCCTGGCTCGGTTCGATCTTCTGAACAGCCGTGCGGTCCGGCGCCGGAAACCATGATTTCTGTTGCGCGCGGCACGGGGCCGCTGTTTCTTACTGAACCGTTATTTTCGGTCCCGGCGCGTTCCGCCGGGAGAGGGTGCACACGCGCAAGGAAGTTACATGAAAGCCATCATTCCCGTCGCTGGCAGCGGCAGCCGATTGCGCCCCCTCACGCTTGAAACTCCCAAGGCCATGGTCCCCGTCGCCGGCAAGCCGGTGCTGGAATACCTGCTCGACCAGGTAACCGGCATGGGCATCCGCGACGTCGTGCTGGTGATCTCGCCTTCGGGTGACGCCATCCGCCGGTTCGTCGACCGGCGGGACGACCTCGAAGCCCGGTACGTCGTGCAACGCGAGCCGCTCGGGATCGGACACGCCGTGCACCTGTGTGCGGACCTCGTGGATGACGATCCGCTCCTGGTCCTGCTGGGGGATGTCATCTACCTTTCCGATTTCGCTTTCCTGGCCGGGGAGCCGTCCGGCAACGCCATCGGCGTCAAGCGGGTCGCCGGTTACCTGAGCCGGTACGGACTGGTTGAAATCGAGGACGGGCGGATTACCCGGCTGGTGGAGAAACCCGACCATCCCGTATCGAATCTCGCGATCGCCGGAATCTACGGTTTCTCCAGTCCGCGGCCGCTCATGGAAGGACTGGAAACACTTGTGCGGTCCGGACGAAGGACCCGGAACGAGTATCAGCTGACGGACGCCCTGCAGTGGATGGTGGAACAGGGCGAACACCTGGTCCCCTTTGAAGTCGACGACTTGTACGACTGCGGCACACCGGACCGTCTGCTGGAGGCCAACAGGCGGCTGCTCGATCTGAACGGGGGGCGTTGTGACATACCCGGCAGCGTAATCATTCCGCCGGTAGACATCGCGTCCGACGCCCGTGTCCACCGGTCGGTCATCGGTCCTCACGTCGCCATTTCGTCCCGGGCTTCCGTCGCGCGCACCGTCATCCGCGACGCCATCATCGAAAGCCACGCCCGTATCGAGAACTGCGACCTCAGAGGGTCCATCGTTGCCCCCCATGCCGTCCTGGCCGATACGGTAAGGCGTGTTCCGGTCGGCCCGGGTAACCCGGCCAGCCCTGACAGCCCCGACGGCCCGGCCGGCGCGCAATGCGAAGTATTCGTCTGACCCTTAACCGAAACCACTAAACCGATCGTTCCCGACCCACGGGCAGCTCGTTAGGAGCAAGACGCATGACACCTGGTTACCTCTTCACTTCCGAATCCGTTACCGAAGGCCATCCCGACAAGGTCGCCGATCAGATTTCCGACGCGGTGCTGGACGCCGTCATCGAACAGGACCCCTACGCCCGCGTGGCCTGTGAAACCTTCGTCACCACGGGCCTGGTAGTCGTTGGCGGGGAGATCACGACGGACGGCCACGTGGACGCGCAAAGTGTGGCCCGCGAGACCGTCAAATCCATCGGGTATACGGATTCCGGGTTCGGGCTGGACTGGGAGTCCTGCGGCGTGGTCGTCTCCCTCGATCAGCAGTCGGCCGACATCGCCATGGGGGTGGACCGGCAGGGCGCGGGCGACCAGGGCATGATGTTCGGTTACGCGACCAACGAGACCCCCGAGATGATGCCCCTGCCCATCACCCTGGCCCACCGGCTGACCCGGAATCTCGCGGCGATCCGTAAGAACGGCACGGCCCCTTATCTGCGTCCCGACGGCAAATCGCAGGTCACGGTGGAATACGTCGATGGCCAGCCCCGCCGGATCGACACGGTGGTCATCGCCGCCCAGCACGACCCGGACGTTTCGAACGAGCAGATCCGGGAGGACATCGTCAACGAGGTGATCGGTCCCGCGTTACCGGAGGAGTTGATCGACCCGGGCCGGATCAAGTACCACGTCAACGCGACCGGTCGTTTCGTCACCGGCGGACCCCAGGGAGACGCCGGCCTGACGGGCCGGAAGATCATCGTGGACACCTACGGCGGTTACTGCCGCCACGGGGGCGGGGCCTATTCGGGCAAAGATCCCACCAAGGTGGACCGCTCGGCTTCCTACGCGGCCCGCTACGTGGCCAAGAACGTCGTCGCGGCCGGACTGGCCGAGAAATGCGAGATCCAACTCGCCTACGTCATCGGCGTGGCGGAACCGGTTTCCGTCAACGTCAATTCCTTCGGCACCGGCGCGGTCGACGACCTGGAGATCACCCGTCTGATCCGCAAGCACTTCGACCTGACGCCCCAGGGCATCATCGAGAGCCTCGACCTGCGCCGGCCGATCTACCGTCCCACGGCGTCCTACGGACACTTCGGGCGCAACGAGGCGGGCTTTACCTGGGAGAACTGCGACAAGGCGGAGGAGCTCAGAAACCACGCCTGAGCCGTAAGGATCTCACTTCGGCGCTCGGACCAGGGTGCTGCCGGGCGAAGCGAGTCCTATTTAGGCGCTCGGACCAGGGTGCTGCCGGGCGAAGCGAGTCCTATTTAGGCGCTCGGACCAGGGTGTTGCCGCGCGACGCGAGTCTCATTTAGGCGCTCGGACTAGCAGAATCAGGGCCACCAGGCAGAAGAGGGCATTGGCGCCCCATGCCGCCGCCATGGGCTCGAGCAATCCGGCGTGTCCGAAGGCCTGGGCAAAGCGGAGCAGCCCCCAGTAGACGAAACATATACCGATACTCAGGGCGAATCCCACCGCTACGCCGCCCCGTCTCAGGTGAGAGGCCAGCGCGCCACCCAGCAGCACGATGATCAGGCCCGCGCTGGGAAAGGCGATCTTCAGGTTGAGGTCCACGAGGTAGCCCTGCACGTCTCCGCCTCCCAGCTCGACGTTCTGAATCAACTGGTCGAGTTCGCCGTAGCTCATCTCCTCGGGCCGTTTCTGCCCCCGCATGAAATCTTCCGGTGTTTCGGACCATCCGTCCGGTTCCAGTTCGGCGAATGCAGTGTATTCGGACAATCCACCTCCCGTCCGGAACCGACGTTCCACCCCGTTGGAAAGCAGCCAGCGCCCGTCCATCCAGACGGCGCTTTCCGCCGAGAGCACGCTGGAGACGAGTCCGTCGCGGAATTCGGTGACGAAAACCCCCGTGCCCTGCGCGTCGCGTCCGTCGAATACGCGGATATAGAACTGGCGCCCTCCCTCTCCCCTGAAATACACGTCGTTCCGGACGTGCTGACCTGCTCCGCCCTGCAGGTCGACGTGTTCCGACTGGATTTCGGCCCGCTTCATGCTCGAATGGGGAACGAGCCACTCACCGGCCCAGAACAGGCACCCGCTTACCACTGCGCTGACAAGGAGCAGGGGCCGCAGCAGCCGGTACATGCTGAGCCCCGATGCCTTCATGGCGGTCAGCTCGCCCAGCCTGGTCAGTTGACCGAAGGTATACAGGCTGGCGAGCAGCAGGCTGACGGGAATCGTGAGTACGAAGATATAGGGCGTGTAATAGACGTAGTAGAGCGCGATGTATACCGGGGCCACCTCGCGGTCGAGGAAACGATCCAGTTGCTCGATGAGATCGACCACGAAGAAGATGCTGACGAAGGCAACGAGACTGACGGCGATGGCGGTGATGAACAGGCGGAGCACGTACCGGGTGATCAGGGACATGTAACGGCGTTCCTCCGGTGGTATCGAAGCGAGTCGAAGCGAGTCGAAGCGGATCCAAGCATGTCCGTCAGATGCGGTCCCTGCCGGTAACCCAGACCAGGACGGCGCCGGGAACGCCGATGACGATATTCGCCGCCCACATCGCCCAGACGGGATCGATCATGTCGCGGTCGGCCAGTTCTTCACCGCCGAGCAGACAGGCCCAGTACAGCAGGAAGAAGCACAGGCTGACGCCCACGCCGACGCCGATGCTGCCGCGGCGGATGCGAACCCCCAGCGGCGCGCCGATCAGCACGAAGACGAAACAGGCCGCTGAAATGGCGTACTTCTTGTGGATCTCCACGATGTAGCTGTTCTTCTGCCGCTGCCTCAGCGAGACCGTCCGCTCCGCCCGGTCCCTCTCCGCTTCAAGGGAATCCGCCTTCGCATCCGGGTAAACCGGCCCAGGTACCAATTTCGAGGATGCTTCGTCGATCTCCTGTTGCCACTCATCGATTCTGGCGCGCATCATCTGGATGTTCAACTCGCGGTCGCCCCGGACTCCTGCCTCCGACCGCTGGACTCCGGCCGGTTCGGTGCGGATCGTAAACCGCTGCCGCTCGAAGATCTCTTTGAGATAGCGCCCCGAAGATTCGTCCTGCTGAAGCAGTTCTCCGTCGTACAGCATGAGATCGAGCCGGCTGCCCGTCTCGTTGACGTGGAATTCCCCTGACTTCGCCGTCATGAGGCGCGGGTAGCGCATGTTCTCCGTCTCGTAGATGGTGATACTTTCGATTTCGTTGTTTCTCGGGTTGACCCGGTCGATCAGGATGCTGTATCCCGGAATTTCCTTCATGAATATGCCCGCGGTGAAGAGCAACGTGGGACGCGCACGGTGGATGTCGTTCATGAGCGAGCGCGCCCGGTAGTTGGCTTCGGGCAGTATGACGTCCATGAAGAACAGGTGGCCGCTCCCCAGGAGGATCCCGGCTAACAGGACCGGCGATACCATCTGGAAGAAACTGACGCCGCCTGCCTTGAGCGCGGTGACCTCGTTATCGGCCGCAAGCCGGCCGAATGCCATGAGGCTGGCGACCAGCACGGACATGGGGATCGATACTGCGACGATCCAGGCCAGATTGAGGAAAAACACCTCGAGCACGATGAACAGGTCGAGGTTCTTGCCGATGATGAGGTCGGCGATCTGAAATATGATGTCCATCACGAGGATGAACGTGGTAATCACGAAGGAGAAGAGAAAGGGACCGACGTGCGCCTTGAACACGTATCGGTAGAGGTGAACCGGGAGGGTCATGGGCCAATCGGGCGGATAAAGGGCCGGGGGAGGGCGTTCCGACGCGTCCGATGTCGGGTTCCGTCAACAATAGTTACGATGTTTTTCAAAGGTCCCTCGACTATTCGAATATAGCGCGCGATTCCGGGGATAAGCAAGCGGTTTTATCCCGCGCGGCAGTCCCGGGACAGCGGGAAATTCGCTTGACTCGCTCTGTGTATCGCGCTATACTCACTTCATTCTTTTTCATATAAGGAGCATCCCCAATGGCCAGTTTGAATAAAGTCATTCTGATCGGTAATCTCGGCGCGGATCCCGAGATGAGGTACACGCCTGCCGGCCGGGCCGTGGTCAACTTCCGCATGGCCACGACGCGCCAGTGGAACACGCAGGACGGAGAACGGCGGGAAGAAACGGAATGGCACCGGATCGTGGCCTTTTCGAAACTGGCGGAAATTTGTGGCCAGTATCTCAAGAAAGGCGCACCGGTGTATGTGGAAGGACGGCTGCAGACCCGTTCCTGGGAGGATCAGAACGGGATGAAACGGTACATGACTGAGATCGTGGCGAACGAGATGCAAATGCTGAGTGCCCGCCAGCAGAATGAGCTTGCATCGGACCCGCCCGGAGGAACCACAAGCACGGCGACGGAAGTGCCGCCTTCTTCGCCCGAGTCCGATTCCGACGACGATCTTCCGTTCTGACGCCATTCGCGGGATAGCCCGTTCGTCGCAACCGGTTGCTCCTACCAACGTGGGCCTGTAGTGAGACCCCATGACCGTTAGACTTAGCGGCAACGGGCTTCCCCGAATATCGATCCTTATTGCCCGCCAGGAACCCGTCGAACCGCTGATCAGGTGGTTGAGCGGCGCAGGTTACCCCTTAACGGAACTGCATTACACCGTTGTTGAAGACCTCCACGCTCGCATACCCGATTCGGACGTCCTGCTCATCCAGACGGACCGGCCCCGGTCGGTCCTTCCCTTCGTGATGGACGAGCTGCGGTCGCGCGGGTTCCGGCACGCCCCCGCGGTCATCGTCCTGACCGGCTGTGACGCCATTGGAGACCTCGACGTCACCCGGGGAATCGACGATTTCATCTGCGCGCCGTACAACGTCCGCGAGTTCGATCTTCGCATCAAGAACGTCCTCTGGCGGCGCCACAGCGTGCAGATCCAGGATATGATCGTCTGGGGCGACCTGCTGATCAACCTGGGCAACTACGAAGTCACGATCCGGGGCAAGGCGATCGACCTGACCCTCAAGGAGTACGAGTTGCTCAAGCACCTGGCCCGGCACAGGGGACGGGTGTTCACGCGGGACGAGTTGCTGACCGCCGTCTGGGGATACGATTATTTCAGCGGTACGAGGACGGTGGACGTGCACGTGAGACGGCTGCGCATGAAGATCGAACGCCACGGCGTGCATATCATCACGACCGTCCGGGGCGTCGGCTACAAGTTCGGAGATTGAGATGCGCAGGACTTCCTTGATCCTGTTCACTCTGGTGTGCGTGATCTTCGGATGCGCGTACTACAATACGTTCTACAACGCCAGGAAAGCGTTCAAGGAAGGGGAGCGGATTCGTCTCAACCAGCAAACTCCCGATGGCGCCTTACCGCCCCTGGCCCTTGCCTCCTACGAGCTTGCCGTCGAAAACGCGGGTCTTGTCCTGCGGGATCACCCCGGAAGTTCTTATGTAGACGACGCGCTGGTACTGATCGGCGACGTCCGGGCGATCCAGGGACAGCATCTGCAGGCCATCAAGCGGTACGAGCAGGTGCTGAGGCTGTTCCCCGACGGCGAATTTACCGGCCACTGCGTTTTTTCCCTGGGCTACAGCCTCCTCAACGCGGGAGATTCAACCCGGGCCGATGAACAGCTGGACCGCTTCGTCAGGGAGTTTCCCGGCAGCGACCGGTTTCCGGACGCCCTGATGCTTCGGGGAAAGATCGCCTTGGGCGGCGGCCGTTACGGGGAAGCCGTCGCGCGGTTCCAGGAAGTGCTGGAAACGCGCCCCGGCGATGAACGGGAGGCGGAGGCCCGGTACTACATCGCACGCGCCAGGCTTGGAGCGCATCGGTTCGCCGAAGCCCGGGAACATCTCACACAGGCCATTGAGCATGCACGGACCCGGAAGCTTAAGTTTCAGGCGGCTTTCATGTTCGGAGAAAGCCTGCGGCGCGAGGGGGATCTGCCGGCTGCGCTGGGTGTATACGAGTCGTTGCTGGATCAGCGCGCCTTCAGCGAATACCACCCCGAGGTCATGCTGGCGAGCGCCGCGTGCCTGGCCGAAATGGACCTGAATGAATCGGCCGTCTCCACGTACGAGTCGCTCATCACCCGTTTCGAGTCCGACCGGAACCACGCCGAGGAAGTCTCCCGGTCCATGTTCGAACTGGGGGAACTTTACCGGATCGCGGGGGATCTCGATCTGACGGAAAAATGGTATGACGAGGCGCGGCGCAAGAGTCCGCGTTCGTTCTGGGTCGGCGATGAGTCCGACCGGAAGCATCGCGCCATTCGCGAACTGCGACGTCTGGACGGAAACCTCGGAAACCTGCTGGCCGCAATGGAAGCGCTGGAAACCACCGGCGATCCCGAATCGACAACCTCGTCGAACTACGAGAAGTTGACGGCGGACGCGGTCGGCCTGCGATACCAGGTGGCGGAACTGTACCTGTTTCAGTTGGAGATGGCCGATTCGGCACTGAGCCAGTACCGCGCCATAGAAGATGTGTCGAATGATCCCTCCATGGCCGCCAAGGCCGCTTTCGCACGGGGCTGGATACTCGACGAGATGTTGAATGACACGGATAACGCGCGTTCGGTCTTCGATTCCATTGCCGTGCGGTATCCCGGGACCGCGCACGCCATGGAAGCAGCCATCCTGCGGTCGAAGCCCATCGCAGGTGAACTTCCCCCGGACCGGCTCTTTGCCGAGGCGGAACGGCTGCTTTTCGAAGCCGACCGGCCGGACTCCGCGCGCGGGCTCTACGAACGGGTCCTCGAAAGGTATCCGGATGGTGAATACGCACCGCGTGCGCTCTTCGCACTGGGCTGGCTCGCCGAAACGCATTTCGACGATCCGGATACCGCCCTCGACCGCTATCGCGAAATCGTGGAACGCCATCCCCGATCGGAACAGGCAAGTTCCGTCCGCGACAAGATTCGCCTCATGGAGGAACTGCGCGCCGCTGCTGACCCGGACCCGAGCACGGATCCAGACCCGGACCCGGACCCAGACCCGGACCCGGACAAATGATGCGTTGACATCCGGCCCGGCCGGCTGTATTGTAGTGGAGCATGTCCACCATCCCCATCTGCCAGTACGACGCCGAGATCCTCTCCAACCGTGAGATCGGTCCCGGCCTGTACTGGATCGACCTGCTGGCACCCGAAATCACACGACACGCCCTGCCCGGTCACTTCGTACACCTGATCGCTTCCGATGTCTCCGAGGACAGCAGCCGGCAGACCTGGCTCCGTCACACCCCCTTGCTCAGGCGACCCTTCAGCATTGCCGAACGTGATCCGGAACGCGGCGTTTTCGGGCTCATATACCGGATCGTCGGCGGCGGAACCGAGATCCTGGCGACACGGCGCCGCGGAGAACGGGTCGACGTGCTCGGACCCCTGGGAAGGACGTTCGAGCCGGTGCGCGCGGGACGGCCGGTGATCATGGTCGCCGGGGGCGTCGGCGTAGCGCCCTTTCTCTCCCTGGTCCAGGAGACGGTAAGGGATGGACATGCGCGACCCTCGGAAATAACGGTGCTCTTCGGTGCGGCCACGGCGAGCCTCTTGAGCGGGGAAGAGAAATTCCGCGAACACGGGGTCGACGTCAGGTTGGCGACCGACGATGGCACGACGGGCCATCACGGCCTGGTGACGGACCTGCTGGAACGGGAACTGGCCTCCTCGCCCCGGCGATGCGCCTATCTCTATGCCTGCGGACCGACGCCCATGATGCGGCGTTGCCAGGAAATCGCCCGGGAGGCCGGTATCGACGGACAGGTCTCCCTCGAGGGGATCATGCCCTGCGGCGTGGGCGTGTGCATGGCCTGTGTCGTGCCCTGCGCCGCCCCCGGTGCTGACCCAGGCGCCGCTCCCGGCGCCGTCCACGGTGAACCGTCTTCGTCCCGACGCTACAAGCGGGTCTGCGACGCTGGCCCGGTGTTCGACATGCAGGAGGTCGTGCTGTGACGGCACCACCCGATTTGACGGTAAACATCGGTGCGCTGAAGCTGAGGAATCCCGTGCTCGCCGCATCGGGCACCTTCGGATACGGATCGGAATACGGTCGGTTCGTGGATCTATCCGATTTCGGCGGCATCGTCACGAAGACGCTCACGCCCGAGCCCTGGCCGGGCAATCCCCCACCCCGGGCCGCGGAGACGGCCGCCGGCATGCTCAATTCCATCGGACTGCAGAACGTGGGCGTGGAGGCCTTCATCCGGGACAAGATGCCGTACTTGAGAGAGGTGGACACCGCGTTGATCGTCAACGTGGGCGGAGGTCCGGTGGAGGAGTTCGTCTACGTGACCGAACGCCTGTCGGACTGCGAGGGCATCGACGCCCTGGAGATCAACATGTCCTGCCCTAACGTGTCCGGGGGCATGGACTTCAGTACCGATCCACGGCGCGCGGCGGAACTGGTTTCCACGCTAAGGGGCATCACGGAACTGCCGCTCATCGCCAAACTCACGCCGAACGTCACGGACATCGGGGAGATCGCCCGCAGCGTCGAAGAGGCCGGCGCCGACGCCATATCGGCCATCAACACCCTGCGAGGCATGGCGGTGGACATCCGCACGCGCCTCCCCATGCTCGGCGCCGTCACGGGGGGTCTGTCGGGTCCGGCCATCAAGCCCGTGGCCGTTGCGGCCGTCTACCGGATCGCATGCCAGGTGGCCGTCCCGGTCATCGGCATCGGCGGCATCATGAGCGGAGAAGACGCCGTGGAGTTCCTCGTTGCGGGCGCCACGGCCGTCCAGGTGGGCACGGCCACCTTCGTCGAACCCCGTGCCGGACCGTCTGTAGCGCGTGCGCTGGCCGAATGGTGCGCCGCGTCGGAAGTGCACTCGGTCCGTTCGCTGATCGGAAGCATTCAAATCCCTTCACATGAGGACGCCCCATGTCACCGTTCGTAGAAAGTCTGAACCGCGCCCGGGCCGCAGCAAACAGCCTGGTCTGCGTGGGGCTCGATCCGGACCTGGATCGATTCCCGGAGCACCTCAGGTCGGAACCGGACGCGGTATTCGATTTCAACCGGGCGATCATCGAGCACACATCGGACCTCGTTTCGGCCTACAAGCTGAACATCGCGTTTTTCGAGGTCATGGGCTCCAGGGGTTACGAAGCGCTGGAGCGCACGCTCACGATTATACCGGATGGGGTCGTGGTCATTTGCGACTGCAAGAGGGGAGACATGGGGAACAGTGCCCGCATGTACGCAAAGGCGCTGTTCGAGCATTTCGATTTCGACGCGGTGACCGTCAATCCCTATCAGGGACGGGATTCCGTGCAGCCCTTCCTGGACTACACCGACCGGGGGGTTTTCATCCTCTGCCTGACTTCCAACGAAAGCGCGCGTGAATTTCAGTACTTGTCCGTCAACGGACACCCGCTGTACCTGGAGGTGGCCAGCGCGGCCAGGTCATGGAACACCTCCCGGAACGCGGGCCTGGTCGTGGGGGCCACACAGGCGGAATCCCTGGCGGGCATCCGCGCCGTCGCGCCCGATATGCCCTTGCTGATCCCCGGGATCGGTACCCAGGGCGGCGACCTGGAAACGGTCATCCGCGAAGGCGCCGACGAGCATGGCGGCGGGCTGCTCATCAACTCCTCCCGGAGCATCCTCTACTCCTCAGGTGGCCATGACTTCGCCGAGTCCGCCCGGGCGGCCACCCTTAGGCTCAGGGACGAGATCAACGACCTGCTGCCCTGAACGCCCCGCGGGAATCAACGCCCCGCGCGTATAAACGCCCCGCGGGAATGAACGCCCCGCGCGAATGAACGCCCCGCGGGAATGAACGCCCCGCGCCATCCTGGAGAACCGGAGACATGGAGACGAACTTCGAGGTCCGCAGCTTCGACGCGGAGATCACGAAGGAAGCGTACGACCGGCTGCCCAAGCTGCCTCTCTACTTCGTCCTGGAAAACCTGCGCAGCGCATTCAACGTGGGCTCCATCTTCCGGACCTGCGATATCCTGCGGGTGAAGGGCCTTTTCCTGTGCGGATACACGGCCTGTCCGCCCCACGCGAAACTGGAGAAGACCGCCCTGGGCACCATCGACTACGTCCCCTGGCGTTACTTCGAAACGGCCGTCGATGCGGTCGACTACCTGCAGGATCAGAGCATCGCGGTGTGGGCCGCCGAAACCACGTCGGAGTCGGTGTCGTACGCCGCCGCGGTGTTTCCGGACGAACTGGCCATTGTGCTCGGCAACGAAGCGCTCGGGGTGAGCCGGGACGTACTGGAGCGCTGCGACTGCCTGGTCGAGATCCCCACGCGGGGCTACAAGAATTCACTGAACGTGGCGTCCGCCTGCGCCGTCCTGGGATTCAAGGCGCTGGAGACTATGGAACGGGCGCGAGACGGTTCGGGAGGATGACGCTGGTAGGTTACGGGTCGCTCGACCGTTACGGGTCGCTAGGGCCAGATCTTCTTGCCGACGAAGAACGGTCCGAGCGAATCGATGTACAATGCGGTCTGCTGGGTCTTGCGCATGTCCTGCACGACCCTTGACAGCGGGTAGAGTTCCTTGCCGATAAGCCCGATGACGAAGTCGTTGTCCGCCTCGTCGAGCCCGTAGCAGGCCAGGCGGATATCGTGGGCGAAGTCGGCCCGGCCGTAGGCTCGTCCGATGTGGGCGTGCTCCATCAGGATCTGGCGCTGTTCCTTGTGTTCCAGCCTCGCGAAGGCGCCGTTGCGCCGCAATGGGTACCAGATGGCCCAGGTCCAGTCGGGATTGAGCACGGTGTTGCGCGGCCGGTGGATGAGCGATTCCATCAAATCCGGCTCGTATCCCATGGAGTAGGTCCTGCCGAGCATCGTCATGGACCCGCGACGGTCCAGGACATCGAATGGCCGTTCCGTCAGGAGGTTCCGTACATCGGATACGAAGGTGTCGGGATCTTCGGCGAGAAACAGCACGCCGATGCCCACGGGATCGTTGACATCGAGGTACACTGCGGCGTCCAGGCCGGAATCCTTGAGCCTGGCCGCGATGTCGTTCGCCATGGTCCGGTTCTGCCGGGGCTGGCCAGGCTGGCCGGCGGATCCGGTGCCGGACAGGGTGAACACGTTGAGCTGCATATACAGCCGCGTTTCGGCCGTCTGGGGCTGCCCGTCAACGGGCGCTCCGTGTTCAAGGATGTCGGGGGTTTTCCCGGTTTCTTCACTCACTGCGCTTCCCTGTTGCAAATTCCGCGATATCACGTGATATTCCGATGGATCCAGCCGTGCGTAAATTACTGGCGTCGAGGTAGCATGGCAAGGAAATACGGGGTCTGAACACCATACGGGGAGGAAGCTTGCCGAACTACGACGCACTGCTCCTGGTATCCTTCGGAGGCCCCGAAGGCCCAGACGATGTCATCCCCTTCCTCGAGCGCGTGCTCAGGGGCCGGCGCGTCCCCCGGGAACGGATGATGGAGGTCGCGGAACACTACCATCATTTCGGCGGGGTCAGCCCGATAAACGGCCAGAACCGCGCGCTGATCTCCGCCCTGGAGGTGGCGCTGGAAACCCGCGGCCTTTCCCTGCCGGTCTACTGGGGAAACCGGAACTGGCATCCCCTGCTTTCGGATACGGCCGGGCGCATGTCCGCGGACGGGATCCAGCGGGCGCTGGCCTTCGTCACGTCCCCGTACAGCTCCTGGTCAAACTGCAGGCAGTACCTGGAGAACATCGAGGATGCCCGTCGCGACGCGGGGTCCGGCGCACCGGTGATCGAGAAAATCAGGCCCTTTTTCAATCATCCGGGATTCATCGAAACGATGGCAGCGCGCGTTCGCTCCGCTATGGATCGCCTTCCGGAGGAACGCCGTCCGGGGGCGCACCTCGTATACACCGCCCACAGCATACCCCTGGCCATGGCCGGCGGCTGCGCGTACGAAGCGCAGCTCCGCGAAGCGTCCCGGCTCATCAGCGAGCGCGTGGGCGCGTCCTCCTGGGCGCTGACCTTCCAGAGCCGTAGCGGTCCGCCCGCCCAGCCTTGGCTGGAACCCGACGTCTGCGACTACATCCGATGGTTCCACGAAACCGCCGCGGCGGATCAGGCGGACCGTGAAATCGTGGTGATCCCCGTGGGATTCATCTCCGACCACATGGAGGTGGCCTACGACCTGGACGTGGAAGCGCGGGCCTGCTGCGATGAACTCGGGGTGCGCATGGTCCGGGCGGAGACGGCGGGGACCCATCCCCGCTTCGTGGACATGATCGTGGAGCTCGTCGAAGAGCGGTTGTCCCCGTCGGCGGCCAGACCGGCCGTAGGCGTCCTGGGTTCCTGGCCCGATCGATGTCCGCCGGACTGCTGTCCTCTCGGCAGGTAGGGCAGCGGTCGCATGCCGGTCGTCCTTAGTCCGGAATCCCCCACCGGTCCATGGGTACGGTGGAACGCACCCGGCGCATGCCCGCGTCGGCGAACCGGCCGAAGGCCTCCTCCGCCTCTTCGGTAAAGTCGATCACACCAGGCACGACGACCGGCGAGGTACAGTCCTCCAGCAGACAGACGCGCGCGTTCATGGACGGTTTGCGCGCAACGAACTCCGACCGGAGATCCTCCACCGTCCACGCCACGCAGTGGCTTTTGGCCTGCCCGGCCACGATGACGGCGTCGAAGGTCATCAGGTGGTCGACCAGCGGGGTGTTCTTCACACCCAGCGGGCGGCCTTCGGCGTCCTCCGTCACTTCGGGGCGCAACGCGGAGTAGTTTTCCGTGAGGGCATGGTTCCCCTTGATCTCGAAACGCGTCTGCCGGACCCGGGCGATGCCGTGAAAGAACACCGCTTCCTCCACGGCGGACACCAGGGCGTGGCCGATCCCCCCGAGCATGGCGTGGTAAGGCCAGATCATGAGGGGATACTTGCCGTCCCGCGTGAGGCGCCGGACGTAATGCATTGCGTAGGCGGAAAGATCGACCCGTCCGCTGTACCCGGCCTCCACGGCCGGATTGACGCGCCAGGTTCCCGCTTCCACGTCGTCAGGGGTGATGATGGTCTCGCCCCCGGTGGGATGTTCGCCGTCCCGGTCTACCCAGAACACCGGATGGAAGACCTGCTGGGCCGTGTGGGTGTCCAACGTGGGGATGACTTCCGATATGAAATGGAGATTGCGGTAGATGAAGGCGCAAAGCCGCTTGTTGTCCTCCACCGCGCCCCGGCCGCTCCGGCCTCCCACGAAGAGTTCGAACTCGGGGAGACAGAAGGTGTTCTGGCAGTCCACCAGGAGCAGCGCGGTGCGGCATTCATCTTCGACCGAGGGTCGGATGCCGTGTTCCACCGCCCAGGCGCGGGCATCGGCCGCCCGTTCTTCGTAGGGGACGCGCCAGAAGGCCTCGACGGATTCGGGCCGGTAGTGGGGCGGCAATTCGCCGGGTGGTCTATTGCACATCGGGGATGCGTTCCAGGTCCGCCAGCCAGGCCGCCGGCGAAGCATCGGACGGCATCCGCCAGTCGCCGCGGGGAGAGATGCAGGTCATGCCGACCTTGGGTCCTTCGGGCAGGCAATTCCGTTTGAACTGGTTCTGGAAGAAGCGGACGATGAAGACGCGGAGCCAGGCCTTGATTTCAGGGAGTCCGTACTTGCCCTCGAAGGAGTGCAGCGCCATCCGGGCGATCCGGGAAGGCGAAAAGCCGAAACGCAGGAAGTAGTAGATGAAGAAGTCGTGCAGCTCGTAAGGCCCGATCTCTTCTTCGGTTTTCTGTGCGATCTCGCGATCGCTCGGGGGCAGCAGTTCCGGCGAAATGGGCGTATCGAGGATGTCCAGCAGTACCTCGCGGACCTCCGGCTCCTCCTCGAAGACCTCGTCGGCCGTCCAGTTGATCAGATAGGAAATGAGGGTCTTGGGTATCCCGGCGTTGACTCCGTAGTGGCTGGCGTGGTCACCGAACATGGTGCACCAGCCCAGCGCCAGTTCCGAAAGGTCTCCCGTGCCGAGCACGATGCCCCTGACCTGGGCGGCCGTGGCGAGTTCCTCCAGCTTCCGCGTCCAAGCCTGGGTGTTCTCGTAGACAAGGTCTTTCTTGTCTTCCGAATGCTCGATGTCCCCGAAGAACTTCCGCACCGCGGGTTTGATGTCGATCTCACGGAACGTGGCGCCGACGGCGCGGATCAGGGCGCAGGCGTTCGCGTAGGTACGCTCCGTGGTGCCCAGTCCCGGCATGGTCAGGGCCACGATGCGGGACCTGGGCAGACCTAGAAGATCCATGGTGTGCACCGCCACGTTCAGGGCGTGGGTCGAATCCTGGCCGCCGGAGACCGCCACGACGACGCGCTGGGCGTCTTCGGGCAGCGATCTGAGCTTGGTCGCCAGCCCGGTGGACTGGATCATGAATACCTCGCGGCATCGCTGGCTGCGTTCGGCCGGATTCTGGGGTACGAAGGGATGAGCGGGTATGTCGCGATGGAAGGTCCGATGCGCCTGTTCACGGCCCCTTTCCGTGGTATCGGTATCCGCATCCCCGGCCTGACCGGACCGGAAGCCCGGCAACGAGACGGACCGCCAGGATGACTTGTAATCCATGGCGTTCTGCCGGAACGAGCCCTGGACGCCGCGCTCCAGCACCAGCGCCTCCACGTCCACGTCCGCCGTGATGCAGGTCCCGTCCAGTTGAAAGCGTTCTGTTTTGGCCAGCATGTAACCGCGCTCGGTGATGAACCCGTGGCCGTCCCATACCACGTCCATGGTCGATTCCCCGAAACCCGCCGCGGCGTACATGTGTACGGCCTCGTTGCGTCCCGATGAGGCCAGGATGAGGTCTTCGCGGTACTGCGCTTTGCCGATGACGATGTTCGAAGCGGAGAGATTGGCGAGTATGGTCGCCCCCGCCAGCGCCGCCCGGCTGGCCGGGGGGACCGGCACCCAGTCGTCTTCGCAGATCGTCGGGTAGATCACCACCCTGGGATCATCCGTGCGCAGGAGCACGTCGGTTCCGAAAGACGCGTCCCGGCCGCAGAGGGATACGGTCTCCGTCTGGGCCTCCGCCGCCCGGGCGAAGTACCGCGTCTCGTAGAATTCGCGGTACTGGGGAAGGTAGGTCTTGGGCGTTACCGCCAGGATTTTCCCGCGACTGGCGGTAACCGCGACGTTGAAGACCGCGTGGTCCAGCCGCAGCGGCATGCCGAAGCTGAAGGTCAGGTCGTGCCCCTCCGTGCCGGCGAGTATCGCATCCAGGGCCTCCAGGGCGCCTTCCAGCAGCGACTGGGAGTGGAAGAGGTCGGCGCAGGTATAGCCGGTGAGACTCAATTCGGGGAAGAGGACGTAGGAAGCCCCCTGCTCACCGGCCGCTTCGATCTGCTCGAGGTGATGGGCCACGTTCTCCGCGGGATCGCCCACGCGTATGCGGGGTACGGCGATGGCCAGCCGGACGAAGCCGTGGCTGCGAATGTCGAGGAACTGGTCGGGTGAAAACATCGGGGCCATGGTCACCATATTCCGCAGCGATTCATTGCGTACCGGCACGATCCGGCATCCCGGCCAGCGGTCCCTGCCGCACGCCGGCAGGCTGACCGTCACGAAAAAGATAAGGGATCAGCGATTGGACAGGCAAGACGCAATTTACGGCGCACCAACGGGTTCCGGGGCCGTCATTCCTTCTCGATCAGCCGGCCTTTCGCGTCATGGCCGACCTCCACGGTGTCCCGGCCCTGCCTCCTTCTGCCCATCCTGTCCCGGTACCGCAGGGGCATTTCCCGGCGGCGCCAGGCGAGGAATCCGCGCTCATGCCGGTCCCGGTTCCGATGCGACGGCGGCGCCGGAATGGCGATGGTCCCATGCGTGATGGCGGTCTTCTTGCGGGACAGGGCGACGATTTCCCCCTTGCTCGCGATCAGCGTGACGCCGACGTTGGCTTCGACGATGGGTACGCCGTTCTCACGCGCACGGGCGAGCACGGCCCGGTCCTGGGCGCGGGCCGTCGACCCGAAGGAAGGAATGAGCAGGTAGCGGGCGCCGTCGAGCACCGGTATGCGGGCGATATCGGGGTTCCACCGATCGTTGCAGATGACCATGCCGGCCCGGCCGAAGGGGGTGTCGAAGGCGCGACTCCGCTTGCCGAGGCGGTTGAACCACCACGACCGGTGATGGCCCTCGGCCAGCTGCATCTTGTGGTACTTGCCGCGCAGCCGTCCCCGCTGGTCGAGGAATGCCGCGCAGTTGTAGACTTCGCCCCCGATCCGCTCGGCAAGGCCGAAGGCGAGGCACATGTTCAACGATCTCGCGAGTTCCCGGAACCGCCCGATGACCGGGCTGCGCATGGTCAGCGAGACGCGGTTCATTTCATCCGGTGAGATCTCTCCATCGAAGATTTCGTTGACCACGTAGCCTTCCAGCACGCCCTCCGGCGCGACGGCGAGTTCGGCCCCGCCGGCCGCCGCCTCTCGAAACATCTCTTCCAGCCGGACCGCGTTGCCCTGCAGGTCCAGCTTGACCGGTTTGAACGAGATCGCCGCGACGCGCACCTCTCTGAACATGTTTCGCCTCCAGTTTACAGGCTTGAAGCATTGCGGTTTTGCGACTAACTCAATATATTGCGCCCGATCGCGTCTTCGCAACGGTGGCATGATCTACCCCGCGATCTACACAATGGACGAGCGGTTTTCCGCGATGGACGACAAAACCGATAAGCGGATTTCCGTCGCCGCCAACAAGCTCCTGCTGGCGCTGGTCGTCATCGCCGGATCCATCATCGCCAGTCTGCTGTACACCTCATGAAGGATAGGACCGCCATGAAGGCTGCCGTCGTCCTGCTCAGCGGCGGGGTCGATTCGGCGACCACGCTCGCCATGGCCCGGCACGATGGATTCGCGTGCCACGCCATCACCTTCGACTACGGCCAGCGGCACCGGTTCGAACTCGCCGCGGCCAAGAAGGTCGCCGCGGCCATGGGGGTGGGACGCCACGTGACCATACCCTTCGACCTGCGGGCCATCGGCGGGTCCGCGCTGACGGACGACATCCCCGTGCCCAGGGACCAGGATCCCGAGACCATGGCCGGGCAGATCCCGTCCACCTACGTCCCCGCCCGCAACACCATCTTCCTTTCCTTCGCGCTGGGCTGGGCCGAAGTGCTCGGCGCATTCGACCTGTACATCGGCGCCAACGCCATCGATTACAGCGGTTATCCCGACTGCCGTCCCGAGTATATCGCGGCCTTCGAACAACTGGCCAACCTGGCCACGCGCGCGGGGGTGACCGGCGAGGGCAGGTTCAACATCCACGCGCCGCTCATCGAAATGTCCAAGGCCGATATCCTGCGTACCGGCGTCCGGCTCGGAGTGGACTACGCCCTCACGACCAGTTGTTACGACCCGGCGGACGACGGGGCGGCCTGCGCCAGTTGCGACGCCTGCATCCTGCGGCGAAACGGGTTCGAAGAAGCCGGTATCGAGGATCCGACGCGATACGCCTCATGAAGCTTCCGGTTCGCGGAAGCCCGCGTCGATCCGGGCTAACAGGTCCTGCAGTCTCTTCGGCGAAACGGTCCGTGCGGTCCCCAGCTCCTGAGCGAACACCGACACGCGGTATTCCTCAAGCATCCATCTGAATTCATCCAGCTGGGCGGGATCCACGTCATCCCGGTTCTTCAGTGATTTGAGCGCTTCGTCGAAGGGCGTGACCCGCTCCGCCTTCTTCAGATCCTTCGTACGGTCTTCCCGGGCCCGGCGGGAACGAATTTCCACCGCCTTGAGGTATCGGACAAGGTTGGGCAATTCGACGGCGGGCGTTTTCCGAAGGAAATCGGGTGGAAACAGCCTGTCGAGATCGTCTTCCACGCCGAAATAGGCACCGGCCTTTCCGAAGTCTCCCCCGACAACCCGTTCCAGCGCCTCTATCTGTTGCCGAAACCATTGGGGGAGTTTCTTCAACAGCCCCCGCGCGGTCTCCACGTCTTCCTCGAAGCGCTTGGCCGTCAGCGGATATAGAGGTTCCCGGGTGAACAGGGCGGCCAGGAGGTGGTCGTAAGCGGAATCCTGCAGTGCATCGGACCCGCCGGCATGGTCCGCCAGGCCGGGGAGGCTCCGCAGAAACGCCAGGTCCCGGCGCAGCCAGGCCATTTCGTCGCCCATCCGGCGTTCGAGCAGGCGAACCAGTCCCCTGCGGCTTTCCCGCAGCGCTTCATGCCGATCCCGGAACAGGCGCAGGTCCACCAGGTCGTCATCGGCCTGCAGTCCGGGATAGGCATACTGGGGCACGGTTCCCGTCAGACCGATTTCGACCCTTTCGGGCAGATCCCCGACCGACCAGTCCCTCAGGTCGTACTTCTCCCACCTTTCCACCGCTTCCCGCCATCCTTCCGATTCAACGGCGGCGGCGCGGCCTGTGACTTCGGCGTGCAGGCGGTCCGGATCGCGGGTGGAGAGGACGGTGCTCCCGTCCTCCGCGGTCACCAGGACGCGCATGCACAGGTGATCGGGAACGGAATCGGGCGACCAGTCCGCCAGGTCGATTTCGATCCCGTGCCGCCGGTCGATGTAGGCCGCGAGCGCATCGGTCAGGGAGGAAGCGGAAGGATCCAGGTCCTCCACGATTTTCCGGGCCGTTTCCGGTATGGGCACGAGCTGCTTGCGTTTCCTTCCGGGCAGTCCTCGGAGCAGGGCTTCGATCTTCTCGCGCAGCAGGCCGGGCACCAGCCATTCCAGCGTTTCGGGATCCACCAGATGGACCCTGTCGGCCGGTATCGAGAGGGTGACCCCATCCTCTTCCCGGCCCGGCCGGCAGGCATACTGAAGGGGAAGCAGGTCGCCTTCCAGGTTGAAGTATTCAGGAAAACCCTCCGGCCGGCCCGGTCGGCCCGGTCGGCCCGGTCGGTCCGAACTGCCCGAACTGCCCGGACTGCCCGGACTGCCCTCTTCTTCCTCGGTACCCGTGAGATCCCCGATTTCCATGTGCAGGAAGGAAGCGTTGTCCGCGCCGGCAGTCTTCATCAGGCGGTTGAGGTCGTGCACCGACGATACCCCGGAAATCCGTTCTTCGTAGAAACGGAAAGCGGCCTCGTCGAGATCGACACGATAGGCGTTTCGGTGCTGCAGCAGCCAGGTCTCGGCATCCCGCCGTATCCCACGGTTATGCTCCAGGAAGTCATGCCGGGCTTCCAGGTCTTCGCCGACCAGGCCGACCAGGCCGACCAGGCCGACCAGTGCCTCGCGGATGAAGATACGCGTCGCGTCATCGGGATCGATCTTCTTGTAGTCGACGGTTCGCCGGGAGACCATCAGGCCGTACAAGTGCAGCGTTTCCGTGGCCGTCACCCGCCCGGCGGACCGGTCCCAGCCCGGATCGGAAAAGGAAGCGCGGCACAGGTGGCGGCCCAGTTCGGCGGCCCACCCGGGTTGTATCCGGGCCACCGTGCGCGCATAGAGCCGGTTGGTCTCGACCATCTCCGCGGCTACGATCCAGGGCGCGGCGCCCGACCCGTTCCGTGGTCCTTTCAAACCCTCCTTCCCGGGATCCTCGTGCCCCCGTCCGGCATATCTTTTCTCCGGGTGCTGTTGGACCGGATTTCTTCGAAAGAGGCCGGATCCGGGGAAGATCATTGCGGTGCGGTTCCGGGCCCCGGCGTAGAGATTGCCTTCCCGGTGTTCAGCGACCTGGCTGAGCAGTCCGCTGAGGATCGACCGGTGGATCGCGTCGTAGTGCGTGTTTCCCGCACGTCCCGCCCTTCCGCGGAAACCGCCGGATTCCCGCAGCGCGCGGCGGAGTTGCACGTAGATATCGCGCCACTCGCGCATACGGTTGTAGGACAGGTAGTGCTGCCGGCAGAACCTGCGCATGGCGGATTGGGTCTGCAGGTGCTCGAAGGTGCGATGAAAGGCCTCCCAGATATTGAGCAGGGTCAGGAAGTCCGATGTCCGGTTCCTGAATTTGCGGTGTTCGGCGTCTGCCTGTTCCTGCTGGTCGAGCGGCCTGACGCGAGGGTCCTGGATGCTGACCGCCGACGCGATAACGAGGACCTCCTGCAGGGCGCCTTCCTGGCGGGCCTGCAGCAGTATGCGCGACACCGTGGGCGATACCGGCAATCTCGCCATCTCCCTGCCCTGACCGGTCAATCGCCGTTCCCGGTCGATAGCCCCCAGTTCGGCGAGCAACTGAAACCCGTCCCGGATCGCCTGGGGCGTGGGCGGGTCGAGAAAGGGGAAGGCGTGGACGTCGCCCAGTTTCAGCGCCAGCATGCGCAGGATGACCTCGGCGAGATTGGCGCGCTGCAACTCGGGCGTGGTGAACTCCGGCCGGCTTTCGAGGTCGGCCTCGCTGTAGAGCCGAAGACAGACGCCTCCCGACACGCGACCGCACCGTCCGGCCCGCTGCAGGGCGCTGCTTCTCGCAATGGGTTCGACGGGCAGGCGCTGGGTGCGGGTGCGCGCGGCGTAACGGCTGATCCGCGCGAGACCGGTATCGACGACGTACTTGATGCGCGGTATGGTCAGCGAAGTCTCGGCGACGTTCGTGGCTACGACGATGCGCCGTTTGCTCCCCGGACGGAAGACCCGCTGCTGGTCCGCGTAGGTCAGCCGACCGAAAAGCGGAAGCACGTCGGTGTGTCGGTAGGACCGGCCGTCCAGTCTCCTGCGCGTCTCATGGATGTCCTTTTCCGTGGGGAGAAACACCAGGATGTCGCCCCGGCCGGGTTCTTCCATGATGCGGTCGACCGCGTCCACCGCCCCATCGACATAGGTATATACTTCGGCTTCGCCCCGGGTATCCTCGAGGGGCAGATATCGGATCTCCACCGGGTGCAGGCGTCCGGATACTTCGACGACCGGCGCCTGACCGAAGGCGTTCGAGAAAGCGGCGGCGTCGATCGTTGCCGAGGTGACCACGATCTTGAGGTCCTTCCTGCGCCGGATCAGCAGACGCAGGTAACCGAGCAGGAAGTCGATGTTCAGGCTGCGTTCGTGGGCTTCGTCGATGATGATCGTGTCGTATTCAAGCAGGTCCGGATCGTGCTGTATCTCGGCGAGGAGCATGCCGTCGGTCATCATCTTGATGCGGGTCTCGGCCACGGTCTCGTCCGTGAACCGGATCTTGCATCCGACTTCCCGCCCCCAGGTCGCGCCCAGTTCCTCGGCGATGCGGCGCGAGACCGACAAGGCGGCGACGCGCCGGGGCTGCGTGCACGCGATGCGGCCGTATACGCCCCGGCCGGCTTCGAGACAGATCCGGGGCAGCTGCGTCGTCTTGCCCGAACCGGTCTCCCCCGTCACGATGACCACCGGGTGGCCGCGCAGGGTTTCGAGGATTTCATCTTTCCGGGTTGAAATGGGCAGTTGGGGATCGATGTCGAAGGACGTGTCTGAGCGAAGGCGCGCCTCCACGAGGCGGACCGACGCGGCCGCCTGGTCCTTCAACCTGCGAAGCCGGCCCTGGTCCCCGCTCCCGCCGCGCGAACCGCTCCCGCCGCGCGAACCGCTCCTGCTGCGCGCACCGCGCGACCTCTTCAGCCCACGCTGGATGTCCCGCCGATCCTTGAGCGTGCAACGGGGGAGCAGGTCCCGTATCTCGGCCGCCAGCCTATGGTCCGTGGAGGTATCCACTACATCAGGAGGCCCGCCACGGTGGCGGTCATGTTGGCGGCCAGGGCGCCGCCGATCATGGACCGGATACCGAACCGGGCGATGTCCTTGCGCCGTTCCGGCACCAGTCCGCCGATCCCCCCGATCATGATCGCGATGGTCCCGAAGTTGGCGAAGCTGCACAGCGCGTACGTGGCGATGGCGAACGACCGTTCCGACAGTTGGGCCTGCATGGCGCTGAGGTCCTGGTAGGCGAGGAATTCGTTCAGGATGGTCTTCTTGCCGATCAACATGCCCACGGCCTGGGCGTCTTCCCACGCCACGCCCATGAACAGGGCCAGCGGCGCGCAGAGCCATCCGAGCATCCGTTCAAGAGAAAGTGGTTCGCCGCCCACGTAGGGGGCGAGCCCCACCACCCAGTTGAACAGGCTGACGAAGGCGATGGCTATGATGAGCATGGCCGCCACGTTCAGCGCCAGTCTCAACCCGTCCGACGCGCCGCTACAGGCCGCATCGATGAAGTTGACTCCCGGTTTCGGAACGTCTACGGTCACCACGCCCATGGTGCGGGAGGTTTCGGTCTCGGGGGTCATGATCTTGGCGACGACCAACGCCGCGGGCGCCGACATGAGCGAGGCGGCCAGGAGATGGCCGGCGTCGGCGCCCAGGGCGACGTAGGCGGCCAGCACGGAACCCGCCACGGTCGCCATGCCGGAGGTCATCACGGCCATGATCTCGGACCGGGTCATGGTCTTCAGGTAGGGCAAAATGACGAGCGGTGCGGTGGATGCCCCGAGATAGACGTTCGCCGCCGCGGCCATGGATTCCGATCCGGAAGCGCCCATGACGCGCACCATGACGCGGGCCATTTGCCGGACGATCCACTGGATGCAACCCAGGTAGAACAGGATCGAGGTGATGGAGGATACGAAGATGATCATCGGGAGCACGGAGAAACCGAACAGCGCGGCTTCCACCAGGTCGCCGAAGACGAACCGCGCGCCCTCGTTGGAGAAGGCGATCACCTTGTTGACGGCCAGCCGGGCCACGTCGAACACCACCTGGCCCGGCGCCGTGTGCAACAGAAGCAGAGCCAGCAGGCCCTGAAGCGCCAGGCCGCTGCCGATGAGCCGCCAGTTCAGCCGGCTGCGGTTCTCCGAAAGAATCCAGGCGATGGCCAGGAGGACGACCAGTCCGAAGAGGCCGAAGACACGTTCCATGGGCGGGCTATCCTTGGCTGGCGGTTCCCGGCCACAGTGAGGCTAGGCCGACGTACAGGTAACCGGCGAAGAACAGGCACAGGAAGGGGATGGACGCGTAAATGCCGTTGATGGCCGTGTAGTAGATCAGCAGGCCGAAATGCACGGCGAACAGCAGTTCCAGCGCGGGTAGCCAGTTCCGGTTGCCCCGGTAGCGCAGGTCACGCCATGAGGCCGCCCGAGTCGCCTGGTTCAAAGGGGCCGACTGGTCGCCCTTGTCCATCTGGCCCGCCTGGTCCGCCTGGTCCGCCTTTCCGAGGATACCGTATTTGGGCGTACGCTGGAAACCCGACTTGAGGTTCAGCAGCGCTTCCAGGACAGCCCGCGTGTTGTTGAGGCAGATGCCGATACCGATGGACATGAGTACGGGAAGGTAAAAGGGGGACCATATCCACCGGGAGCGGTTTATTTCGAACTGCGCGAACAGGTAGAAGAGCGATACGGAAACTGTGGCCGCGCAGAGAAAGGGCAGGTCGATCCAGAAGGAATTGATCCATCCCGCCTGCACCCGGATCACGATGGACGGGAAGATCAGGACCGAGAGCAGCAGCATGAGCAGGTAGGCCATGTTGTTCGTGAGGTGATAGGTCGCCTCCAGCTTGAAGCGGAAGGGCAGCGCGCTGCGCCATACCGGTGGCAGCATTTTCTTCGCGGTCTGTATCGACCCCTTGGACCACCGGTGCTGCTGGGTCTTGAAGGCGTTCATCTCCACGGGGAGTTCGGACGGCGTGGAGACTTCCTCCATGAATACGAAGCGCTGGCCCCGGAGTTGCGCCCGGTAGCTCAGGTCCAGGTCCTCGGTCAGCGTGTCATGCTGCCAGCCGCCGGCCGCCTCGATGCATTCACGACGCCAGATCCCCGCCGTCCCGTTGAAGTTGAAAAACCGCCCCGACCGGTTCCGGGCGCCGTGTTCCATGACGAAATGGCCGTCCAGCATGATCGCCTGGACCCGGGTCAGGATCGAGTAGCCCCGGTTGAGATAGGACCACCGGGTCTGTACCAGGCCCACCCGCTCGTCGCGGAACCGGTGCATGGTGTTCCTGAGGAAGTCCGGCGGAGGGATGAAGTCGGCGTCGAAAATCGCGATGAACGCGCCGCGCGCCACCTCGAGCCCCTCCTGCAACGCGCCCGCCTTGTATCCGGTGCGTTCCTTCCGGTGCAGGTAGTGGATATCGATGCCGGCCGCCCGGTGACGCTCGACGCAACGGGACGCAAGATCACGGGTTTCGTCGGTCGAATCGTCCAGTACCTGTATTTCCAGCCGGTCGCGGGGATAGTCGATGCGGCAGACGGCGTCGATCAGCCTTTCGACCACGTACTGTTCGTTGTAGAGGGGCAACTGCACGGTAACGACCGGGGGCGGTTCTCCCAGGGCTTCCGGCTTTACACGCCTTGCCCGGTCCTTATATTTGTAGTACAGATACACCATCAGGTACCGGTGGACCCCGTAGACCGCGAGCAGGAACAGGACGAGGAAGTAGAGAAGTATGAAGATTAGCGAGAGATAGCTCATACATGTCCGTTTCTGCTTACCGCATCCTGTCCGGATTCACCGGCCTGCCTGCCCTGATCACCATCCCCGGTCTCCTGCTCGTGGCCGCCTGTGCGGTCATAGCGGCCATCGGGGATCTGCGGGAGAGTCTGATCGGACCAGGCGGACAAAGCGGACCGTACGACCCCGACGCATTCCTGCCTGCTTTCCTGTCCTCTTGGGTGATCCTGCCGGACGTCCTGCTGCTGTTCTGGATCCCCTTCGCCGCGGCATTCATCGTGTATACGGTCGCCGTCGTCCACCAGGTCAAGGCCGGTGCGTCGTCGGGCCGGAATACGTTCTGGTTCATCCTGGCCGCGGCCATCCTCTGCCGCGTCATCCTGCAGTTCAGTCCCCCCACCCTGTCCGACGACATCTACCGGTACCTCTGGGACGCCAGGATGCAGTTCCAGGGCGTCAACCCCTACGTATATGCTCCAGACAGCGACGAAATCGCCCACCTGCGCGATGAATACCATGAGGGCATCAACAACAAGGACGTCCCCACGGTCTATCCGCCTCTGATGCAGGCGGCTTACATGGCCGCGGCGTATCTGTGGTACAGTCCCGCTTCGATGAAACTGATTTTCACCCTGTGCGACGTGGGCGTGATCATCCTTACGGTCCTGATGCTCCGTCGCCGGGACCTACCGCGGGAGCGCGTGCTCATCTATGCCTGGAATCCCCTCGTCCTGGTCGAAATCGCGGGCAGCGGCCACAACGACTCGCTGCCGGTCGTCCTCATGCTCGCCGCGTTGCTGACCGTGGACGGCCTCCGTCCGGTCCGGGCGGTTGCCTGGCTTGCCCTTTCCATGCTCGCCAAGTGGTTCACCGCCATGCTTGTCCCGTCCTTCTACCGGAAAATACGCGGCATCAGGCCGTTCTGGCTGATACCGGCCCTGCTGCTCGCCGGCTACCTGCCCTACCTCGGCGCCGGCCCGGACCTGTTCAGCGGACTCCTGGTCTACGGCGACAAATGGCGGTTCAACGACAGTCTCTTCTCGATCTTCTTTTACCTGACGGATTCGCTGAACGCGTCCAAGATCATCGCGGCATTGCTCTTCGCCGTCCTGGTCGCGTACTGCGCGGTCAGGATAACCGATCCGTTCCGTTCGGCCTTCGTGCTGCTCGGCGGCTACCTCGTGCTTACGCCCACGGTGCAGCCCTGGTACCTGGTATGGATCATCCCTTTCCTCTGCCTTTACCCAAACCCTGCATGGATCCTGCTATCCGGCCTGGCCGCCCTTTCGTACCATGTCGTGATCGGTTTCGTCCTCACTGGAAACTGGGAAGAGGAAATCTGGGTCCGCTATGTGCAGTACGTCCCCTTCTACGGCCTGTTGATCGCGCGGTCGGTGAGGGACAGATCGTGGCGAAAACTGCTGAAACCGGCTTCCTGAAGCACACGGGATTACAAGGTTAAACCAGAGGCGCGCAACCATGGCGGCGCACCGGCGTAAAGTAACCGGCGCCAGCGCAGGATGCAAGGGCTAAGGCGCCGCACGGTGCGGCGGCGACGGCCGAATTCGATTGACGGAAACAGCTCCTGGATATACACTCCTCCGCCGTACTCAGCCTGTTTACCGCGTGGTTTCCACGGCCAACGGCCCACGTGTATCCTATGCATATCCGAGCCTGTCCAAGTCTGACCAAGCCTGTCCAAGCATGACTAAGCCAGACCAATCTGACCGGAGGATTCAATGTCCGATACATCCCTGTTTTCCCTGGAAGGCAAAAAAATGATTGTCACCGGCGCGAGCAAGGGCATCGGCAAAGCCATCGCGCTGGGGGCCGCCCGCGCGGGCGCCGACCTGGCGATCGGAAGCCGCACCCGGGCCGACCTGGAGCCGGTGGCTTCCGAGATCCGGTCGATGGGCCGCGACTGCGTCGTTCATACGGTGGACGTAGGCAAGTTGGACTCGATCCGCACGTTTGTAGACCACGTGCTTGCGGACGCGGGAGACATCGATATCCTGGTCAACAACGCCGGGTGCAACCGGATCATGCCGGTGCTTGAAGTCACCGAGGAAGTGTACGACGAGATCATCGACGTGAACCTGAAAAGCGTCTTCTTCCTCAGCCAGGCCCTCGCCGCGCACATGATCGAACGGGGCCGCGGCGGGCGCATCATCAACATATCCTCCCAGGTGGGCGTCGTCGGCGGTCCGCTGCGGGCGGCCTACACGGCGGCCAAGGGCGGCGTGTGCACGCTGACCAAGTCCATGGCCGCCGAGTGGGCGGAGCACGGCATCACCGTGAACGCCGTGGCGCCGACCATGACGCGAACCCCCATGGTAGAGAAGGCGATGGAGAACCCGGGGTTCCGGGCTAATATCAAGAAGATCCTGCTGGGACGGCTGGCCGAACCGGACGAAATCGCCAGTTCGATCATCTACCTCGCGTCCGACGCGAGCGCCATGGTAACGGGCCACACCATGGTCGTGGACGGCGGTTACACGGCCGTGTGACGGCGCGCAGCGATCCTAGAATAAGATAAGTTCCGCTTGTCGGGATCAATTCCGCAGCCGTCTGACCTGGGCCCGGGCCCGGTTGTGCTCGCGGTTGGTTTCGGAAAAGATGTGCCTGCCGTCCCCGCGGGCTACGAAGAAGAGATAGGGCACGTCCTCCGGGTAGAGCGCGGCGCGAATGGACGCCTCGCCAGGGCTGCAGATCGGTCCCGGCGGCAGCCCGGCATGCAGGTACGTGTTATAGAGCGAGGGGTGGGACAGGTGCTTCTCGTAGAGTCTCATGTTCGGCCTGCCGATCCCGTACTGGACCGTGGGGTCGGCCTCCAGTCGCATGCCCCTCCGCAGCCTGTTGTGAAATACCCCCGAAATGATGTCCCTTTCATCGTCCACCATTGCTTCCTGCTCGATGATGGAAGCCAGGGTGACGATCTCGTGTAGACTATACTCCAGTTCTTCCGCCCGCTTACGGTACTCCTCGGTGATGGATTGCAGATGTCGCGACGTCAATTGCCTGAGGATGTCATCGACCGTCATGTCCGGGTACATGTTGTAGGTCGCCGGGTACAGGTATCCTTCCAGGGTAGGCGCTTCGATTCCCAGCGATCGCACGGCCTCCGGATCGACGGACCGTTGTACGAACGCGGTGGAATCGATGCCGATCCTCGTCCGCAGGATCCGGGCCGTTTCTGGGATGGTCAGGCCCTCCGGGACATTGACGCGATTGACCACGATCTTGCCCTCGACGAGCATGCTCAGGATCTGGCCGGCGTCCATGTAGGTCTCGATTTCGTATCGTCCCGCGTTTATGCCGTGCCCGACCCCCCTGTAACGCGCCAGCAGTTCGAACAGGATCGCGTGACGTACCACGCCCCGGTCTTCCAGGTCCCCGGCGACGTCGGACAGGGTCATGCCGGGTTCGACGGTGTACTGGACGACGGTATCGCGCTCGACCGCGAGGTTGGAGAACTGGTAGACCGCGACCAGCACGGCCGTTCCGATCAGCACGACGAGGACGATGGAAACGGCAAGTAGCTTTTTCATGCGCGTGAATCCGGTTCCATTGCCTTCCCCCGGCAGTAATCCAGATAGTTCTGCAGCAGCAGCGTGGCGGCGATCCGGTCCAGACTGCCCTTGTTTCCCCGGGTCGTGCTGCCCATTTCATGCATGGCCCGACGGGCCGAAACGCTGGTCAACCGTTCGTCCCACGTACGTACATCGCAGGACACCTTCCTCCGCAGCTCGTCTGCCAACGCCTCGACCTTCCCGGCCATTTCGCCCGCGGTTCCGTCCATATGGACCGGCAATCCCAGGATGATCTCCCGCACCTGCCGTTCCTCGACGAAATCCACGATGGATGCCAGGGCTTCGACCGTGTCTGCCGTCTGGAGCGTTTCCAGCCCCTGGGCGATCAGACCGGCCGAATCACTCAGGGCGAGGCCGACGCGTCGCTCTCCGAAATCCACGGCGAGCACCCGCCCCGCCGGAGGTTGGCCCGTTCCGGTTCCCGAGGGAGCGACGGTATCTGCGAAATCACCTGTCAGGCCATCGGCGGCATGAGCCCGGAGGCCTGACTGCCGGCCGCGCTTCGACTTCTGACGTCGCGGCGTCGTGGCGCTGTTGGGTCTGTTTTTCCTGGGCATGACAATCTTGCCTGTTTGATGTGGCGACGGAAGCCGCTCAGTGCTCTACCGCCCTCTCCCGTTCGATCATCGGCGGCAGTCCGGTCACGCTGATTCGCCAGAGCAGTCGGCTGTCGCGGGGACCGGTGGCCGGTTTCAGCACCGTGGCCTTGTGCAGGGTCGAAAAAGTGTCCCACGCACCCGCGTCGCCCACCCTGAAGTCGTACTCGGTTACGTATTCCGGCTTGATGGCGTGGGCGGCCAGCGCATCCAGCAGGTCGAAGGCCTCGTCGTCCGGCATGCCGACGATGCCGAATGAGCTGCCGCAGACGCCGTAGAGCGCTTTGCGGCCGGTGACCGGGTGGCGCTTGACCAGGGGATGGTAGACGTTTTCGACCCGGTCCTTCTGGTCCAGCGTCAGTTTCTCCGCCGAGGTCGATGATTCCTCGTTCATGTCCGCCCGGTTCCCGTAGTGATGCAGTACGGACAGGTTGTCGATGGTGTCTTTCATCTTCACGGGCAGATCGTCGTAGGCGGTCATCTGGTCGGCGAAGTAGGTCGGACAGCCCCCTTCCGGCCACTGCCGGCCGTAAACGACCGTGGAACTGTTAGGCGGGTCCTGGTACGCCACGTCCGTGTGCCAGAAGGCCGCGCCTTCGTAGACACCGATCGGACGCCCGTCTTCGAAAATGTTGGAGAGGTTGAGTATGGCCGGATGGTTTTCGTGGCGCAGGTGATCCAGGAAATGCGGTTTCTGCGCGCCGAACTCCTTTGTGAAGGCGTCGTAGCGATCGAAGGTCATTTCCTGGTCAGGAATCACGATCAGTCCATGAACGTGAAACACCTGAAGGATTTCCAGCATGACTTCCGGTTCCAGGGGTTCCGACAGATCGACGCCGGATATCTCCATGCCGAATCCGGGCAGGGGTTTCGTGGAAATTCGCATGGCGGTCACCTTCCGTTTCTCAAGGCGCCATCTCAAATACGCCGTCCTATGCCGGAGCGCCGTAGGGACTGTCTCGAAACACGGCCTTCAGGTCCCGCGCCCATCCCGATTCGGGCAGAAAGCGCGCACAGTCGTTCCAACCCGATTCGAGGGCCGCTCGGAAAAGCGGTTCCGCGGATGACCGCGGCCACGCGCCGATCACCCGGAACAGCGCCGGCGAATAGGCGCCGGGTCTAGGCGACCCAGGCGGTCCGGACTGCCCGTCCGTTGCAGGCGGTCTGGTCTTCCCGTCCGTTGCAGGCGGTCTGGCCGACGCAGACGATTCCGGCCGGATCATGACGTGGACGGCCGCCGTGTAAAGCCGGTCTTCGTACCGCGCCAGCAGTTCGTCTACCTGGGTCTCGCCATCCGGTACAGGTTCGTCCTCCGTCTTGAACAGCAACTGCAACAAGGGCACCATGGCCTCGTCGGGCAGCGCCTCTACCGGGCACTCGAGCAGGGAGACATAGGCCGCGTCCCGGGTATATTCCGCACCCAGGCCGCCCAGGTGGCCGTACTGATCGCCGACCGGCGGCGGCGTCCCGTACGCGACGGGCGCCAGGGTCCGCTCCGGGGGGAGTACTGTCTCCTCGTCCGACGGGAAGACTTTCCGGTAGGCCGTTAGGGTGAGCCGCTTGACCTCGTACGCATACATAGCGGGATGGGCATCCTGCACGAGATCCGCGGCGAACAGCAACCAGCCGGGCGCGTATACAGCCTCGTCCCGGTATAGTACGCCGCGTATAGGCTCGGACGCCTCATCGGCAAGGATACGCAACTCGGCGGCATCGAGAGGAAGGCTATGGACGGTCCGGTGCGCCACGTCGAACAGCACCGCCACCTTCTGCAGATCATCCCCGTCTTCGAGCTTCAACGACGATTTCAGGGTGTTTTCGGCGGCCTTGCCGAGCCTGCCCAGCGGTTCGACCACCGCCCAACTGCCCTTTATTTCGGACTGTCCCCGGCCGATCCAGCCGCCCCGGTTGAACCAGTTCGCGATTGTTCGGACGAGCAGGATCGCGACCACAACGAAGAGGGCGATGATGAGAAGGCGTTGAAACATGATGGGCTAACGCATGACTCCCAGCATGTCGATCACGATGCCGCAATAGGCCCGTGCGACACGTAGAGTGGACTCGATACTGACGAATTCGTTGGCCTGGCAGGTGTTTCCCCCTTCGGGGCCGTACACCAGCGTCGGGATGCACCCGGTCACGGCAAAGTGGTTCGTGTCGGCCACACTCCTTGCCAGGGCATATCGCACCGGCCGACCGAGCTGCTCCTCGACCCGCTTCCGGGTGGACTGGACGAACTTCGACCCGGGATCCACGATGTAAGGCGCCGGCGCGGGCGTGGGACGGTCGTCCCACGTGACGCGCCACTCGGACGCGATCGACAGAGACCGGATCAGCGCCTCGACGTCCTCCGCGGCCTCGTTGATCGACTGTCCGGGCAGGATATGCCGGTCGAGGACGACCTGCGCGTGTTCCGGTACAAGGATGATGTTCCTTCCCCCGCTGATTTCGATGACGCAGATTGTACCGCCAAGTTCGAACTCCTCGTTCCAGCCCAGTTCGATCCGGTCCAGGGCCGTGATGATCTTCGCGGCGTCATGAACGGCGTTGACGCCTTCTCCCGTGTACGCGGCGTGGGCCGTCCTACCCGCCAGGTCGATCTTGATCACGTGCCGGCCCCGCGAACCGATGCGCAGACGCCCCGGTGGCGTCGGTTCGGGTATAAGGCAGCCTTCGCACCCCTCGAGCAGCCCGCTGTCGATCAGGGCGTGGGCGCCCCGGGACCAGTTCTCCTCGTCGGTGGTGGCGGAGACGATCAGGTCGCCGGCCAGTTCAGTCCCGGACCGGACGATGGCCTCCACCGCGACGAGCACGGCCGCCGCACCCGCCTTCATGTCGTGTGCGCCGAGCCCGTACATGCATCCGTCTTTGACCACGGGCGACCACGGGTCCGTTTCCCAACCGTCGCACGCGTCGAAGGTGTCCTGGTGGAAATTGAGCATGAACGCGCGGCCGTTCCCTCGGCCGTTCCCTCGACCGGGAATCCGCACGGCCAGGGTGTCGCCCGAATCCTCCACCGGAATCCGGTGAATCCCGGCAAGACCGATCTCGCCGAAACACCCCTGGAGCATGTCGCCCAGTGCCCGTTCGTTTCCCGTGACCGACGGAATGGCGACCAACTCTTCGATCAGCTCGGTGATTCGCCCGTGTGCGATAGACTTGGTGATGGCTTCCAGGGTCATGTGTCCGGCCGTTTCGGTACGCGCTACGAGGCCCGTATACACCTGTCCTCCGCTCCTTCTCATGATACAACGTAAATCCCTGGCAGACAAGAGAATTATCTTGACATACAGGGCCGTGGGCGTTAGTTATACCAGCGCTTCAGGGACAGTTGGGATTCATTCATTTTACCGGAGTCAGACATGGCATCAGAGATCTACGACGTGGCAGTGGTCGGCGGCGGCCCCGGGGGCTACGTTTCGGCGATACGGGCGGCCCAGCTGGGCTTGAAATCGGTGGTGATCGAGAAGGACAAGCCCGGCGGCGTGTGCCTGAACTGGGGGTGTATACCCACCAAGGCGCTGTTGAAGAACGCCGAGCTCGTACTGACCCTGCGCCACGCCGAAGATTACGGCATTTCCTGCGACAACCTGCAATTCGACATGGGCAAGGCCGTGCAGCGCAGCCGCAAGGCCGCCGACACACTGGCCAGCGGCATCAAGTTCCTCCTCAAGAAGAACAAAGTGGATCTCGTCAGCGGCCGCGGCCGCCTGGCTTCGGACACTTCCGTCGACGTGACGAACGGCAAGGGTGAGACGCAGACCGTTAACGCCCGTTCGATCGTCCTGGCGACGGGTTCGCGCTCCAAGGAGATCCCGGCCGTCCCGGTGGACGGAAATCGGATCATCACCAGTACCGAGGCCATGCTGATCGAAGAGCCGCCCGGGTCGATGACCATCATCGGCGGCGGTGCGATCGGCGTGGAATTCGCCTACTATTACGCGGCCTACGGAACCGAGGTCACCATCGTCGAGATGCTGCCTCACCTGCTGCCCCTGGAAGACGAAGAGATCAGCGAAACGCTGGAAAAGAGCTTCGCGAAACTGGGCATCGGGATCAAGACAGGGGCACGTGTCGATTCGGCCGAATCGGGTTCGGGCGGCACCTCGGTGACTGTAACCGTCGACGGGAAAGAAGAGACGCTGAAAGCCGACGTCACGCTCCTGGCCATCGGCCGCGACGCGAACGTCGAGGATATCGGGCTCGAAGAAGTCGGCGTCGAGACCGACCGGGGCTACATCAGGGTGGATGACGAGTGCCGGACGACGGTGTCCGGCGTGTACGCCATCGGCGACGTCACGGGTCCGCCCCTCCTCGCCCACAAGGCGTCCGCGGAAGGGATCAACCTGGTGGAGCGGCTCGCGGGCCATCCATCGGCGCTCATCGATCGCGAGAACATCCCCGCGTGCACCTATTGCCAGCCCCAGGTCGCCAGCGTCGGCCTGACCGAGGCGCAGGCCGCCGCGGAACGCGAAATCCAGGTTTTCAGAATGCCCTATCGCTCCAGCGGCAAAGCCGTGGCCGCCGGCCAGACGGACGGCATGGTCAAGCTGATCGCGGACGCGAAATACGGCGAGATCCTCGGCGCGCACATCATCGGGGCGGACGCCACCGAACTGATCGCGGAGATCTGCACCGCGCGCACGCTGGAATCGACCACCCGGGAACTCCACAAGACCATTCACGCCCACCCCACGCTGTCGGAACTGGTCATGGAAGCCGCCGCCGGGATGGAAGGCGCGGCGATCCACATCTAGGGCTGCCCGCATGCCTTGCTCGGCCCGCTTTTGCCACGCCGCCTTCGTCCTCATCGCCGGGACTGTGGTCCTGGGTTGCGATGCCGGACCCGGACCTCCCTTAAACAGGCTGTCCGGAGAAACCAGTCTCTATCTGCGCGCCCACGCCCGGAATCCGGTGGATTGGCATCCCTGGGACGCGGAGGCGATCGAACGCGCCCGCGGGGAGGGGAAACCCATCTTCCTGTCCGTCGGTTACGCGACCTGCTACTGGTGCCACGTCATGGAGCGCGAGGTGTTCTCCGACCCCGACATCGCCGCGGTCATGAACGCCCATTTCATAAACATCAAGGTAGACCGGGAAGAACGGCCGGATATAGACGAGATCTACATGACGGCCACCCAGCTCATCACGGGCGGCGGCGGCTGGCCCAATTCGGTGTTCCTCACGCCGGACCTCGAGCCGTTTTTCGCCGGTACCTATTTCCCGCCGGAAGATCTCCCCGGCCGGCCAGGTTTCCCCCGCATACTGAACCTGTTGAGGGAGGCCTGGGAGACCCGCAGGGACGACCTGGTCGAACAGGCGGGCCGGGTGGCCGAAGCAATCCGCTCGTTTCAGCGCGACCAGGTCGCGGCCGACGGGACGGCGGAACCGGATGACGCCATCCTGTCCGGCGCCCGGTCCCATCTGAAGACGCGTTACGACGCCGTAAACGGCGGATTCGGCCCCGCGCCCAAGTTCCCGGCGCCCCTGCGTATCGAACTCGCGCTGAAGGAATACAAACGCACCGGCGACGGGTCCCTGCTGTCCATGGCCACCCACACCCTGGACGTCATGATGCAGGGCGGCCTCTACGACCACGTGGGCGGTGGATTTCACCGGTACGCCACGGATTCCGCCTGGCGCATCCCCCATTTCGAGAAGATGCTGTACAACCAGGCGGATCTCGCCCGGGTCTACTTGCTGGCCTTTGCCATGACCGGCGACGTCGCCTACCGGGCGGTCGCCGAAGACGTGCTCGCCTTCGTCCAGAGGGAGATGCGGTCCGTCGACGGTGCTTTCCACGCATCGGTGGATTCCGAGACCGACGCTGTGGAGGGCCGGTACTACCTCTGGACCGAGGCGGAGATCAGGGAGACGCTCGGCGCGGACGCCGACGTGTTTCTGGGTAGGTATGGACTGGTGCCGATGCCCGGGGTGGCCGCCACCCGTACGACGGGCGTCACGGGCAGGACGGCTGACGGAAGTGCGGCAGACGGAAGTGCTGCTGCCGAAGACGCGTCGGAGGGCGTCGCAGACGTTCCCGCCGGATCCGGCGTCCTGTACGTCCGGGAGGAAGCGGACCCGACCGGACCTTTCGCCGGCCTGGAATCCGTGCGCGAAGTGCTGCGGTCGGCGCGGTCGAAGCGCAAGCGTCCCGTGGTGGACCCAAAGGTGATCGTGGCCTGGAACGGCCAGATGATCGACGCCTTCGCCTACGCGGGGCTTGTGACCGGAGACGGGCGGTACATCGAAACGGCCGCGCGGGCAGCGGACTTCATGCTCGACCGGCTCTGGGACGACGAACTCGGCCTCTACCGGATCTATTCCGACGGTGCGGTTCGCAGACGCGCTTTCCAGGAGGATTATGCTTGCCTGATCGGAGGGTTGCTCAGTCTGTACGAGGCCAGTGCGGATTCCCGCTGGCTCGTCGCCGCCGAAACGCTCACAGCCCGGATGAACGAGCGTTTCTGGGATTCGGATACCGGCGGGTATTACTTCGGGGAAGCCGAGAAATACCAGCTCCTGCGCGCGAGGAACGCCTTCGATGGGGCCCGGGCATCGGGGAACGGCGTGGCCGCACGGGTGCTGCTTTCACTCGCGCGCCACACCGGCGATCCGCGGTACCGTGCACGGGCCGCCCGTCTTTTCGGCGCCTACGCCGCGTCGATGAAGGAGGTCCCCGGACAGTTCACCTCCATGATCCTTGCACTGCAGGATTTTCTGCACGGTGAAGAGGATGCTGTACGAACAGACGGCGGGTCCGGCGGACCCAATGCTGAGGTCGGCGGGCCACATGCCTCGGTCAGCGGTGCCGAGACGGAATTCGGCGGCAACGCGAAGGTCGAGGCCTACCTGAACGCCGTGCCGGGCCCGCGCGACGGGGTGTTTGAAGCGACCGTTTCGATCCATATCGAGGACGGCTGGCACATTATCGGCGGCAAGACCGACGTACCGGGGCTGGTTCCCACGGCCCTGACGTTCAACGCGGATCTGCCCATCCGGACCGCCGCGGTCTCCTATCCACCGGCGGATACGTTACGGTTCGGCTTCACCGATGTTCCGGTGGAAGTGTACCAGGGGGAGATCCAGCTGAGCGCCCGAATCGAAGTGGAAGCCGAATCTCTCTCGGAGCCCGGATCTCTCGCGGAAGGCGGATCCCCCACGGAAGGCGTGCGACTGTACGCGACCCTGTACTACCAGGCCTGTAACGACGCCGTCTGCCTTGCGCCGGATGAGAAGGCCCTGTCCGTCCCGCTCGATCCGTGAGAGGCTCCGGGAGGACCAGAACCCGCCGCAGGCGCCGGTTGGACTGGAACCCTACACCCGGACCAGGTGGACCAGAACCCGCCGTCGGCGCCGCTTGGGACTTGAAAGCAGTTGCCGAATACATCCGCAATGGTGTACAGTAACGGGAAGACCGGACTTTCACAGGATTCGCCATGCCTGAGACCCATCTCGAGGCCGACCCGCGGCTGAGCGCACCCATGCGCCGGCATCTCCGTTCGCTTCACCTGGATACGGTGGAAGCCTACACGGCCTGGTGCCGTGAGAACGGATTCAACGTCCGGCTCAACAAGACCCTGCCGCAGCGGCGTCGGGAACTGGCCTCGTCGCAAAAGACCACGAAACAGCACCGGATAAATTCGGAACTCGAGGCGCATATCACCGCCCTGGGTCTGGGTACGGTCGCGGAGTACCAGGCTTGGTGCCGGGCGCACGGCGCCGGGGACGGCCTGCAGAAGAGCAAGGCGCAACGCCGGCAGGAGGTCCGGTTGGGGCGGCAGGCGCGCAGCCGGGAGAAGGCCGACCGGTCGTCCGCCAGCCAGCACCGCAGGCGCCGGAAAGACCTGCTGAAGCGGATCGCCGCCGGCGAGGTCGACGACCGGGAACTCACCAGTCCCGTGCTGCTCCGGGTGCGCCATCTCTTTCAGAACGCGCCGCTTGATCCGAAGGCCCGTTCCGCCTTCCTGACGCTCCTCCTCCACGTCGAAAGACAGGCCAGACTGTTCCATCTCAAGCCGGTGGTGCCCCAATACGGACCGCAGCCGGCCAACAATTTCGTGGACGGGCTGGCGTCGCTGGCCGCCTGGCACGGCCGCTGGATCCGAGAGGTCGAGTCATGGAAACCGGACAGTCACAACGGTCGGCGGCAGTTCGGCGCGCTGGCGCGACATCTCCTGGCCGAATACGACGTGCCCGCGTGCATGGACACGGCCTTTTTCGCGGGCATGGATTCCGAGGCGAAGACCCGGCAGGAATGGTTCGTTCATGTCGGTACCGGACAGAACATCCGCAAGGCCAACATACCACTGCGCTACACCAAGCGCATGGCCCATGCGTATATCGTGTCCGCACCGGCCGGATACACGGTGGACGCAGCCCTTCGCTGGGCCCAGGTGATCGGGATGGGCGGCGACGACCTGCTGGCGGAGGCGGTCTGCGATTCGATGCTCGGGGAAAGGTTCGAGGACGGGCCGTTCTGGGAGACCGTGCTGCACTTCTTCGTGAACCATACCATGCTCGACGTGGCGCACGTGGGACCGATCGTCGACTACGTCCATCACCGGCGGACGGCCGCCCAGGAGCGAAGGGAGCCGGACGGAAGCGTTCGTCTCATCGATCCGCCCGAACCGGATTTCACCATGAAGGGCCGCACGCCCGAGTCCATGCTGCGGCGGGTGGACGCCTGGCACCGCGGGTTGAATCGATCCCAGCCCAGGAATCCCCGCCAGTGGGCATCCTGCGGGGTAGATGGTTACACGTGGGTGGACGAGGACGAAAGGGCGGGGGAGATCAGGACCTGGCGCATCGAAGAGATCTGCAACAGCCGGGACCTGGCTTACGAGGGCAAGCATATGAAGCACTGCGTGGCCTCGTACCTGACCTCCTGCGCGAATGGGACCCGGTCCATCTGGTCCATGAAGGTCGAATACCTGGGGTCCGGAACGACCAGAAACGTGCTGACCATCGAACTGCTCAACAACAGGAAGTATATCCGTCAGGTGCGCGGTCGCAGCAACAGCCGGCCCACGGACGCCCATAGCGGCCGCGCGCAGGAAGGCTGGAACGTGCTGACCATGTGGGCGGACCAGGAGGGCCTGACGCTTCCGGGCGCCAGGTCGCGGGCCATGCGCAGGATTTAGCAAAAAGAAAGCGACGGCATTTGGGCGGCCGCATGGGAAGCGGCAAGGAATGCCGTCGCTGAAATGATTGGATATGCTCCCGCGAGGCGCCGGAGACATATCGAATCCTTGATCATTGGCGGGCAATCGATCGTGGCCGTGATGCAATCACTTGTTCGATGTCCGCCTGTACTACTGTACTACTCTATTGGACTCCGAAACGCCGAAAAAGATGCATTAAATCGGTCGTGCCATACGTATACACGTTCCCGGCAAAACAGGACCCACCGCGAACGATGCATATCGAAACGATTACCTTTCTCGCCGCGATTACGGGTTACGCCGGGTTGACCGCGAACATGGCACTGGTGGCCGCAGGCCGGCACCGGCCGTTACACATGACGCCGGTTGCGCTGATCGTCTTCGCCCACGTGCTGATGGTCTGGCACTACCGGTATGAATGGGAGATCGCCCAGGCCACGAGAAACGGGTATGCTGGGTTCATCATATTCCATGCCGCGCTGTTCGGTATCCTGGCCGCCCCGCTGGCCGTGAACCTGTGGTCAAAGCGGCTCGTGGCCTTCTCGTTCCTCGTCGCCGCCATGGGAGCCAGCGGCGCCGTAATGCGTTACGACGAAGTGGCCATATACCGTCTGCCTGTTTTCGCATTTGATCTCGTCGGTCTTTCCGCGCTGGCTTACTGGATATTCGGACGGTCCAGAATAAAGGGGACACAACGATGATGAGCCTGGCTGAACAAAAGGCCTTTTTCGAGGAAGAGGGATACTTGATCGTCGAAGGCGTGCTGTCGGTAGACGAACTGGCCGCATGCCACGAGGAAATCGAACGCCTGCACCGACTGTCGGCGGAACTCGAGTCCGCCGGCGATCCGGCATCCTCGCGTTTTCAGCGCGAGCCCTACGCGAAGGGCGCGAACCGGCCGGACGGTCTGCCCGTGCTGAGGAAAATCGAAAAAACGCGGGAGATCTCGACGTTCTTTCGCGATCTATCCGTTCATCCCGGGCTGCTCCGGGTAGTGGGTGGATTGCTCGGTCCCGACCTGCTGCTCTTCCGCAGCACCCTGATGCTCAAGCCGGCCTTTCACGGTTCTGCCCATGCGCCGCACCAGGATTCGGCCTACTGGCCCATCGAACCGCCCGCGCTCGTGACCGTCAGCATTGCCCTGAACGACGCCACGACCGAGAACGGCTGTTTCAAAGTCATCCCGCGCAGCCACACCTGGGGGTTGAGAGACTGGGGTCTTATCGCCCAGGCACAGGATGCGGAAACCGCGCACGAGCGCGACCTGCAGGATGCCCGTCAGATCGAGGTGCCGCTGAAGGCCGGCAGCGCGCTCTTTTTCCACAGTCTAATGGTGCACGGGTCCGGTCCCAACCGGTCCTCCCAACCACGCAATACGGCGCTATACGCCTACTTTCCGCCCCATGTCCGCTACGTCCCCGGCAAAGGCGGCCCCAGGGAGAAAACCTATCCGGTGGCGTGCGGTCTGGATGGCAGGAAGACCTTCACGCTGGAGACCGCGGGTCAGCAGGTTCAGGCCGGACCGGGTGCATCTTCCCCTGTTGTAACAAAAAAAAATGAATTAAACTTCCGTTCGAAATAATAATAAACTATATAGTAACTATACATCCTGTTTAACGATGGCATCCCGGCGTCCGCACCGGCTGACGTTCCCGCACGCACCCATTCCTGAGACCAGTCTGCACCGAATCGGGAGAGCATTCATGCGAAACACGGAAGTGCAAGAGACCAACGAGGTACTGAATGAACTGCGTGGCGAGCTGCACGAGGTGGTCATCCTGCTGTCGACGATCGCCAGGCACATCGACGACTTTCGTTACGAGACCCACAAGTTGAACCGGTATCTGCGCAACAACCCGCGCGAAGAACAGTCGAGCGCATAGGCCGGCCAGCCTGACCGCGAGCTTTCGATGTACTTTGACCAGGGTTCGTTCGATATCCGGTGCGAGTGGGGCTTGGAGGGGCTTCAGGAACTGCTGCCCGTCAGCCGGGCCGTGGTCATCGTCGACGTCCTGTCGTTTACCACCAGTGTGGACATCGCGGCGGGAAACGGCGCGCTGGTCTACCCTTTTCGTACCAAGGACCATTCGGCGGCGGCCTACGCCAGGTCCCGGAATGCGCTGTTGGCCAATGCCAACCGGGAATTCGAAGGGGGCGGCTATTCTCTGTCCCCCTCCTCCCTGCTGGACATACCCGCCGGCACTGCGCTTGTTCTGCCCTCGCCCAACGGGTCCGCGCTATCTTTGTCGACCGGCGATACGCCCACATTCGCCGGTTGTATCCGGAACGCAACGGCCCTTGCCGGCGTACTGCGGCAATACGAGACCGGCATCAGTATCATCCCCGCGGGAGAGCGCTGGAAGCAACAACAGACCCTGAGACCCGCGATCGAGGATCTGATCGGCGCGGGGGCCGTCATCCATGCGCTGGAAGGCACCCGTTCGCCCGAAGCCGAAACCGCCGCCCGGGTTTTCGAGGCGTTCAGGGACGATCTGGAATCGGTCCTTTGTGGATCGGGTTCCGGCAAAGAGTTGATCGGCAGGGGATTCGCGGAGGATGTGCGGCTTGCCGCGGCTTTGGACGCGAGCCGTTGCGTTCCGGTGTTGAAGGACGGAGCGTACCGTTCAATTCACACACCCGGCAGCGCCGATGCGTGATTGCGGATGCCTCACACTTCGTACGCCTGCCACGTACCCAGACAACCGTGGCCGCGCCGGACGTGAAGCAGCCGTTTTTCGGGTTCGGCGATGTACCCTGAAATCGAGTGCATCCCGACCGCGCCGTGCCGGCAGATCCCGCCGGGATCATTTTCGTGATCGGCCAGGATTTCTATGATCGTGTCGACGGTGATCGTCCCCCAACGCGCCTCGACAAGGTGCCGGATACGGTCCAGTCGGGGACACGAATCCGGCAGGAATCCGGTTTCGTGACCGGCGAACGCGGGGGTCAGGTAGTGGTTGGTGTGCAGGCAGGCGTCCGGATGGGCGTCCCGGTACCGGGCAATCCCCTCGGGCCGTATTTCCACGGTATCGATTTGTCCCTGTCCGTCGCACAACACCAGGTTGGCGGCCGAACAGGTGCGGTGCCGAGAAAGAAGCTCCACGCAGTCTTCGACCGTCCGTTGTTCCAGGACCAGGCGCTTGATCGGGTAATGGGGCAGCCCCATCCTCCAGGTACATCCATAAAGGGCGTTGGCGAAATGGGCCACGCCGTGCTCGTTCATTCCGGAATAGCCCAGCTGGCCGGCAAAGGTGAACATCAACGCCCGGGGCCGGCCGTCGCCGGGTTTGACCCGTAACAGCAGTGCGACGTCGGCGTATTCCGGTTCGAGATCCTGGTTCTGTCCCGCCAGCGTGTTTCCATCGGCCGTGGCCGACCGCGTCAGCGCGAAGGCGGTGCAGGCCCCGACCGACTGCTGCGCGGCCTCGGCGCGGGCCTGGCACAGGACCGCTTCTTCCAGGCTGATGCCCGCACCCGCCGCCAGCCCTCGAACCTCTTCCGAAAAGGCCGGACTCAGGTGCTCCATCCGCGGCCAGAAACACATGGCGTTCCGGCACAGCGTATCCCGGGACATCCCGGTCAACCGCTCGATCCATCGCAAGTACCGCTGGACGAGACCGGCAGCCTGCGCGCCGTGCTGATAACCCATCTCGTAGCCGCTGCCCTCGACTTCGATCAGCGGGAAAGTGTGATCAGGCATTGCATCCTTAACGGGTTTCAATGGGGGTTCCCCGGGTACGTCCACGTCCGCCACCCCTGCAGCATAGGGAAATACAGGCCCAGGTTGACCGGCCCGGATTCCAGCGACTGCAGAACGCCCGCGTAGCCTTCCAGCTGGCTCCGGTACCGTTGTTGTTCGTTATTCAGAAAGCCCTCGAGATCCCCGCCGGTATGGGCGCTGGTCTTGTAGTCGATGATCCAGCGCCTGCCTTCGAACACGAAAGTCCGGTCCACGACGTATCGCTGGATCCTGCCGTCGAGGACGGTGGTAAGGGCGAGTTCTCTTTCGTCGTGCGGGTGCCGGGACAGAATCCAGCGTCCTCTTTCGTCGGCAACCGTGTTCGCCAGGGCGGCCAGCGCCCGGGAAACCGCCTCGTCCAGCTTTTCGCCGGCCAGCCCTTCCAGCCGGAGCGCCGTGCGAAGCCTGTAATCGTCGAAGTCCAGGAGATCCGGTGCGTACATGCGCTGGAGCATCTGGTGCACGACGATGCCCACCCGGCGCTGAAGTTCGGTTACCCATTCGAAGGTGGGATGACCCGACTCGTCGCCGTCGGGATCCGTCGGATCGTAAAGCGGTTTGAAGTCGATGTCTTCGGGCGGCGGGTCGGGCGTCCAACCCGCAACCAGGCGGCGGAGCGGCACCCCCCGGAGTTTCGCCGTGGCCGTGTCGCGTTCCGGGTCTTTTCCCTCGTAGTCCTTCAGCGCTTCCATGAACTCCGGCTCAACGGCGTGCCAGATCCTCGCCAGCAGCGTCCGGGAACCCGGCGTCTTCAGGGATTCTTTCTCCGGATCGGGTACGGCGTGCCCGAGCAGATGCAGGCATTTCCGGGCCCGGGTGGCGGCCACGTAGAGCAACCGGGTCCTTTCGTTCTCGCGTTTTTGCGTTTCAATGTGGGCCAGGTAGGCGTAGAGCGGGTCCTTTTCACTGCCGGTGGCGCGAATAGGCGCCAGCAGAAGCCGGGGCCGGCCGCCACGGGCGTATTCGTGCCACATGAGCAGCCTCGGGTCCTCCGACCGCGGAAGACGGCCCAGGCCGGGCAGGATGACCGTATCGAACTCCAACCCCTTGGCCCGGTGAACGGTCAGCAGCTGTACGTCCCCGGCGGCTTCGATGTCGGAAGGCGCGAAAAGGCGGGCGACGTCATCGGCGAAGGCTCTCTCGTCCGGAATCCCCAGGCCGTCCTGAACCCGATCCAGGAGATCGAGAAATGCGGAAGCGTCTTCGCGCTCGGTCCGGGTCTCCAGGCAGGCCTGCCCGCCCAGTGCGGACCAGACGCCTTCCACCAGCCGGCGGACGGGCAACCGGGCGCGAAGGGCGAAGGCATCGGCGAGTACGGGCAAAATTCGGTCGATCCTGGACCGTGCGTCCGGTGACAGCCGCTCCCGCCGCGCGGGATCCTGAAGAAGGTCCCACACCGCGGACGGGACGTCGCCTCCGGCCAGGGCTTCGAGGTCCGTCAACGTGAGGCCGCACCACGGCGCGCGCAGCAAGGCCAGCCAGGCCACCCGGTCGCCGGGATGCAGGAGCGCCCGCGTGAGCGCCAGCAGGTCCCGTACCACCGGACGGTCCCCCAGGGCGTCGATCTCCACGGCGCGGAATCTCACCCCGTGCCTTCTCAGGGCGGAAACGATACCGGCCAGATGACTGCGGGCGTGGACCAGCACGGCGATGGTCTCTTCCGGTCGCCGCGCCCGTGCCTCGGTGATGATCTCGACGACGCGTTCGGCTTCGGCCTCCTGGTCGCGGTCGAGGAAGGGATGGAAGCGGACGCAACTGTCGGAATCATCGGCCTTGAACGCCTCGGAGGGTTCGTAGGTCACCGCGCCCGAGAGGAAGTCCTCGCTCAGGGGGAATGCTTCGCGCAACACGCGGTTGACCCAATCCACGACGGGTGGATGCGAACGGAAATTCACCGAAAGCGCGAGGGGGACCGGTCGGACTGCGCCTACGCCGTTCTTCCGGGCCTGAAGGAAAAGCCCCACCTCCGCTTCGCGAAACCCGTAGATCGACTGCATGGGATCGCCCACCAGGAACAGCGTCCGGCCATCATCCGGGCGCCAGTCCCTGATCAGGCGGGTGAGCAGGCCGTACTGGCTCTGGGAGGTGTCCTGGAATTCGTCGATGAGCAGGTGCATGATGCGATCGTCCAGGCTGCGGGCCAGGTCGGTGGGCGCCTCGTCCGGACCCAGGGCGGCCCGCGCGCCAATGCCGATCTCCGTGAAGTCGACACATCCCTCTTCCTGGAAGACGATCCTGAGCTGCTCCACCGCCACGGGCAGCAGGAGCATCAGCGCGTTCAGGACGTCCCACTGCCTTTCATCGAAACGCGGAGGGGGCAGTGTGCGCAGTTCGTGCAGCGATTCGGCGGTTTCCGGGTCCAGGTCGATGCGGGCAAGCCGTTCCTTGGCAGCCCGTCCGTCATCGGTCGGTGGGAAACCGTGGTTGACGTTCAGGGCCTGGCGCCGGGTTCCCCGCCCGGTCAGGAACATCTCCGCGATTCCGGTCCAGCAGGGAAGGGATTCGGCATCCGACCCGGGAAACCCGGTCATCTCCTGACATGCGTCGATCGCACTCGCCCGGTTACTCGCACGCAGATTCGATGCCGCGAAACGGGCGAGGGCAACGGTCTCTTCCTTGAAACGCTCCGGGAACCCGTTCCGGACCCGTTCCAGGGCGCTTTCGATGACTTCCTCAAGGGAGGCCTCCAGGTGGGCTCGAAGTGCTTCGGGCGCGCGGGGTGCCGGAGCATCGCCGGACGTGGCGGTGTCGTCCTCTGAGGTGGGCCCGCCGAGCGCCGGAGATTCACGCAACGCTCTGCGGTGCCCACGATGGGCCACGTGCCGCATCCACTGGTCCCTGGAGCCCAGCATGATGCTCAGCAACCGCTCGACTCTCCCGAAGTGGTTGTCCAGGTGGGCAAGCAGTTCGGCCACGGCCCCGGACACCGCCGGCGGCGCCCCGTCGGCATCCAGCATGGACACCGTACGCCGGGCCGCGCGCGCGTACAGGTGTCCCGCGTCGTCCACCGGCCGGGGCGCCGCGCCCATGCGGGAGACCCAGGGCATCCTGCGCACCAGCATGGCGCAGAGCGAGTCGATCGTCTGGATACGCAGGCGCGCCGGATGCTCGGCCAGCCGCCAGTCCAGCCGGTCGTTTCGGGCAACGGCTTCCCGCGCGAGTTTCCAGGTGTGGGCTTCGTGCGGCGTCGCGGGCCGCGGTCCGGCGGCGCTTCCCAGGGCCGCGACGATGCGATGGCGCATCTCCGCAGCCGCCTTGCGGGTGAAGGTAATGGCCACGACGGCCTCCGGCCGGTCCACCCGTGCCAGCAAGGCCAGGAACCGCTGGATGAGCAATTCGGTCTTGCCGGACCCCGCGGGCGCCTGGACGATGAAAGACCGGGCGGTATCGAGCGCTTCGAGACGTTGCTGTTGGTCCGCAGCGGGTTCAACCACGGTCATTTTCAGCTTCCTCCACTTCTTCCGTCCCCTGGCTGATCCGGCACAGGGACGGCAGTTCGCAGTACCGGCAGGTCTTTGCGGGGTCCTTGGGATCCACGTGCGCCCGGCCTTCCCGGTAGTCGCGGCCGAGCTCGTCCAGCACCGCCCGCCAGGCGTCTATGGTCTGGGTGATCGGCGGCTGCCCTTCCGGTACCCGGACCCCCGGCGCGATATCCGGGGATTCGGCCAGCCCCCTGAATGCCGGTTCTCCCGTCCGCAGCCTCGCGAACAGGACGCCCGCCACCGCGGCTTCCGCGGAAACGGCGTATATGGGCAGCTGGGGTTCGTCCGGTCTCGCGCCCGCCCAGTCGGCGGGACCGCATTCCCCGGACTTGTAGTCCAGGATGACCAGCTTCCCGTCCTCCAGGCGGTCCACCCGGTCCGCCCGGATGTTCACCTCGATGCCGCCGACTTCAACCGACCGTCTCTCCTCCTGGTCGACCACTGTGAATGGCTGCCGCTGACGTTCCAGTTCCAACCAATCTCCGATGATGCGCACCAGCCTGGCCTGCTCGATTTCCGCAAGACGGGGATTGCGACGGAACCGGCCTCCCAGGATCCGCCGAACTTCGGGTTCGACGTGCCCGCGTACCAGATCCGTCAGCCCTTCCTCCGTCGCCGCGATCAGGTGCCCGTGAGACTTCAGCCGTCTCCAGACCCGTTCGAGCACGTGGTGTATGAGCCTTCCTCGGTCGAGCGCGGTCAGGCCAGGCTCAGGCTCCTCGAGCGCCCTTGCGCCGAGCCGCAGTTCGGCAAAGGCCTTGAACGGGCAGGCCCCCTGCAGCTTGAACAGGAAGGTCCCGCCCCGGAGCGCCACGTCGTCGCACGCCGGTCCGTAGTGGTCGTGCAGGATCTCCAGCGTGGAATCGGCGGGAGATCCTTCCTCGTCGTCGCGTATCCCTTCCTCGTCGCCGGGTGGCGGCGGGATCCCCAGGCCGGCGGCCGAGGTTTCGGGCAGCATGCGGACGAGCGGACTGACGGCCAGGTCCGCGTCCTCCTCCCGCTCGGGATAGCTGACGACGACGGAAGGCGCGGACGAGAGAAGGCGTCCGGTGAGCATCCGGGTGAACTCGAGTTCCCGGTTCGGCGAAGACCCGGGCAGGCCGTAGCGGCGCTGAAGGCGTACCGGAATGAACGGGTCGGGCACGGGATCGGCCGGCCAGGCGCCGTCGTGCAGGCCCATCAACCAGAGCCGGTCGAAACGGAGGCCGGAGCTTTCGAATACGCCCAGGATCTGGACGGGGGCCGGTGCGGATTCCGGTTGAAACTGCCTGGCCGCAGCCAGGTTCCTCAGCAGGTCCACCGCCCCGTGGAGCGGAACGGACCCGGACACGTCGTCCAGGCTGGCCAGATCGGAGAGCAATTCGCTCCAGACTTCCAAGGTCTGGTATTCGATACTGTCGAGCGTGCGGTCTCCGGGCCATCCGATGTCGCGAAGGAAGGCGGAAAGGGCCGGCGCCCAGTCGCCGGGCAGCCGCGAAGGCTGAAGCGTTCTGTACTTTTCCGACCAGGTCTCGAGGAGCGTTACGAGTCCGGGACACCCGCCCCCGTCCCCGCCCCTGTCTCTTCGCTTCCGGGCCAGTTCGATGACATCCGAAAGGGAGACCTCCGTGGCGCCGCCGGCGCGCAGGTCCGCGTCCAGCAGGGCGCGGCTGGTCATCTCCTCCGAGGATCCGGGCAGAAAGGGGGATCGAAGCATGCGGCCGACGCATTCGACGGAGAGATCTCCGGGGTCGAATCCAAGAAACAGGAACGCCGTCTGGATGACGGGGTATTCATCGAGCGGCCGTCCGAGGGAGATGTTGAAGCACCGCATCGGGTCGAGGTCCGTCCGCAATCGGTTGCGGGGGTGCAACACTTCGCCGAATACGCGCTCGATCTCGTCTCTTTGCTGGCTGAGGGCGGGCACGATGATGCCGATCCGGAACGCCGGGTCGCGCGCGTTCGGATCGCTCTCCAGGCAGCGGCGCGCCCATTCGGCGGCGGCGCGGATTTCCCGGCCGGCATCGGCAAAGCCCACGCGCGCGGCGTCGCCGGCTTCATCGGTGTACGCGCTCTCCCGGACCTTTACGCCGCGTTGTCTGAGGGCTTCGATCAGGCGTTGCTGCACCGGTGAAAGCTCGAGGAATCCAGCGAATCCAACTTCCCCGGGGACCGGTGCCGCGCCGCGGTCGATGAGATCCGCGACAGACGCGGTAAGCTCGGCGCTCGAAATCCAGCCGTTACGTTGACAACGGGTCTGGAACGCCCGGGCCCAGGACAGGAAAGCCAGGGCGTCCTCGGATTCATTCCACGCCGCGGCGTCGAGCGGTATCGCCCAGCTGCACAGGCGGTCCCAGGATCGGGCGGCGGCCTCCGCCGTCGAGGAAACGTCCAGCAGGGAGCCTTCGGCCTTGGATCGGATGACGTCTTCCCAGATCAACTGTTCTTCGGCCCGACTGAGCAGGCGGGCGGCCGTCGGTTCCGTCGTCAGGCCTGCCGTCGGGTCTGCCGCGAGGTCCGCCGTTGCCGGGCAATCGGAAAACAGTCCATTTTTCCACGTTTCCGCCAGCCATGCGGACAGCGGCATGATCTGCGCGGTAGGCCAGGAAGCCCGTCCCGCCGCCTCCTGGACCTGATCATGATCGCGACGGAGTTCGCGAGCGAGGCGGGTGGTCGCGGTGATTATGGTCATGGCGGTTAATACCCGGGTGTATACGAATGGCGGTTCAGGCTGAAGAACGGACGTTTTCGACCCGGGGACGCTTTCGACCCGCGTCCGGGCTCGGATCAGAAAATGTGGCGATGTGTGTGATT